>CAZKYZ010000196.1:0-7248 GCA_964557055.1 uncultured Desulfobacterales bacterium | reverse complement strand
CTCTGGCACCCGCTGTAGCCCGTCAGTGCATCCCGGACTTGACAATTTCAAGCACCGTCATTCATTTGAACATCCGCAGGTTCTTGAACGTGCGCGCCATCCCCATCTGGGTGATCTTGTGAGGCTTTTTGCGCATAATGGACTTGCCGCCGAAAAGGATTTCGCCGCTGCTTGGCTTGTAAAAACCCGTCAGGCAGTTGAATATGGAGGTTTTACCGGCCCCGTTGGGCCCGATCAGGCTAACGATGCTGCCTTCGGTCACCTCGAAACTGAGGTCGTTGACCACCCGCAACCCGCCAAATCGCAGGTTAATTTTCTGGACTTCAAGCATATCGATGCGATTCCTCTATTGATTGCGTTCCGGCCACACCCCCTGGGGCCGGTACAGCATGATAATCAGCATGACGACGGCAAAAGCCAGCATACGCATCTGGGCCAGCCCCGGTTTAATCAAATCCAGATATCGGAAAGCTTCCGGCAGCAGCACCAGCAATACGGCACCGAGCATGACACCGGGAATTTTGCCCATGCCGCCCAGTACGACCCCCAGAAGAATTAATATCGACTGGGTAAACTGGAAGGTTTCCGGAGAAATGGCGGTCATTTTGACGGCAAAAAAGCAGCCCGCAACACCACCGAAAATAGCGCCGATCACGTAAGCGTAGAGTTTGACGGACACCCGGCCGATTCCCATGGCTTCCGCCGCGTCTTCATCTTCGCGCACGTAGCGCCAGGCTCTGCCCAGTCGGGAATGCTCCAGCCGGTAGCTGACAAAACAGGCCAGAATAGCAAGCGTGAAAAAAACATAATAAAAATGGGAAATTTGGCTCAACTCCATACCGAACAGGCTTGGCCGCTCGATACCGATGAGCCCGCTGGCACCCCCGGTGATGGTCAGGTTGCGGGCAACGATGCGCACGATTTCACCAAACCCCAGTGTCACGATGGCCAGGTAATCGCTGCGCAGCCGCAGGGTAGGACCGCCGATGATCACACCGGCGGTGGCCGAGAAAACAACCGCACAGGGAATCGTCAGCCAGAAATTTATGCCGAAATGGGAAGTCATGATCCCGGTGGTGTATGCGCCCACGGCAAAAAAAGCGGCGTATCCAAGGTCGAGTAGCCCGGCGTAGCCGATAACGATATTGAGTCCGAGGCACAGGATCATGTAAAACCAGATATTGGAGAACACCTCCAGTACATAATTATTGGCCACTGCCGGAATCAATATCGCCAGCAGTATCAGGAAACCATAAAAACCGTATCGATTGGCCGACTTCTCAAAAAAGCGGTACAGACCTGTTTTTATGCCCGTTTGGTTGTCATTCATGTACTACATCCTCTCGATCTCAGTCTGTCCCAGGATGCCGGTGGGTTTAAACACCAGCAGCAGAATCAGAATGCCAAAGGCGAATACATCCTTCCACTCCGATCCCACAAACGGAATCTGGGTGCCGAACGCTTCCAGAACACCGAGGATCAGACCGCCGATCATGGCCCCCGGAATGCTGCCGATCCCACCGATGACCGCGGCGGTGAATGCTTTCAACCCGATCACGAACCCCATGAAAAAATGGATACTGCCGTAGTAAACGCCAGCCATTACACCGGCGGAGGCGGCCAGGGAAGACCCGATAAAAAAGGTCAGGGCGATAATCCGGTTGACGTTGATCCCCATCAACCGGCAGGCATCCTGATCGATGGAAATAGCCCGCATAGCCTTACCCAGCATGGTCTTGCCGACAAACAGGTGCAAGGTGGTCATGAGAGTCGCGGTGGCCACCACGAGAATGATCTGGGTGTGGGTGACAAACACCTTCCCGATTTCAATTCCCTCGAAACCCAGATCCGTAGAGAAAGCGAGGTACTGGCCGCCGGTGAAGGCCATGGCACTGTTGTAAAGGATCATGGAGACTGCCAGGGCCGTAATCAGGATCGAAAGCCGGGGGGCGGTCAGCATGGGGATATAGGCGATGCGCTGGATAATAACCCCCAAAAAGCCGACGGCGATCATGGCCAGTATCATGGATGGCAGAATTCCCGCCCATCCGGTTCCGAATACACCGCCCAGCACCGACAGTATGGCAAACCCCAGGAAAGCCCCGATCATGTAAATATCTCCGTGGGCGAAATTGAGCAATTTGATAATACCATACACCATGGTATAGCCGAGAGCCACCAGGCTGTAGAACGATCCGAGAATCAGCCCGTTGGCGAGCTGCTGAAGAAAAATATCGAGAGTCGACAAAGGCAGGCACCCTATTTACTGAGGTAAAAAAAAGCCCGAACAGCAGGCAGCCATCACGGCAATCTGTAGCTGTTCCGCGGCGCAGAACCGCTGCGCTCCCCGTATCCGGATCCTCGCTGTGATCGCATCGACACGGCACCACTCTTTTGTCGTGATTTTATGCAGCGTTTGGGTAATACGGCATGCGCCTTGATAATCGGCGCATGCCGTATGCAGACTACATTTTATTCGGCCAATTCCCAGCTCGATCCTTTGGCGATTAATATCACAAAATTACTTCTGGCCAGGGTGTTTTCCTTTGTAAAGCTGATGGGGCCGGCAATACCTTGGAAATCCTTGGTCGCCGCCAATGCGGCGATGATGGCTTTTTTGTCGGTGGAACCGGCCCGCTTGATGGCATCCGCCATCAGATACATACCGTCGTAAGACAGGGCGGAGTAGGGTCCCGGGTCCAGGTTGTATTTTTTCTTGAAGTTCTCTGCAAACGCCTTGGCGGCCGGCAGGTAATCAACGGTCGGGTTGGAGAAGCAGAATACGCCTTCGGCGGCCTTCCCTGCGATTTCCATCAGTTTGGGATGGTTGGAACCGTCGCCCACAGCGATCAATCCCTGATATCCGGCCTGCCGCAACTGCTTGATCACCAGCGCACCATCAGCGTAATAGGCTGTCCAGAATACGGCATCGGCGTTCTTGGATTTGACCTGGGTAACCAGGGAGGAGTGATCCTGCTCGCCCTTGTTGACGACCTCGTAAGCAACCACTTCCAGGCCCATTCCGGTCCATTTTTCCTTGGTCAGTTTCGCCAGGTCTTCTGAATAACCGTCGCCCTGGTGTATAATGGCCAGGGTTTTGATGCCTTTGTCCTTGAACAGGTCGACTGCGGTGGTCACCTGATCAAAGCCGGTACTGTTGATCTGAAAGGCATTCCCCGGATTGGCGGCGATCAGTTTGGTGGAGTTGGCCGCCGGAATAATCATCGGAATGCCGGCATCGCCGTATATTTTCAGGGTGGGCAGGGTGGCGCCGGAGCAGTAACCACCGACAACGCCCACAACATCTTCAGAAACCAGCTTTGTGGCCGCCGTAGCGCCCTGCTGGGGATCGCAGGCCGCGTCACCGGTGGAGGTAACGATCTGCATACCGAGAACACCACCGGCAGCATTGATTTCTTCCGCCGCCAGATTGACGGCGTTTTCCATATCTTTACCCATAGGCGCCTCAGATCCAGTCATAGCGGCCATAAAACCGATCTTCAGGTCAGCAGCAATGGCTGCTTGGCCAAAAAGTGCCAAGCATAGAAGTGCTACAACAGATATAATCGCAAATGCTTTCTTTCCCATAATACCCTCCTTATTTAGATGTACGATTCAATACCGACACGAAAGTCGTCTCTTGTCATTCGTGAGCAAACCACAAAATTCATACCACAATCAACCTTCTTGTCAAGGGGAAACTCAGGTCATCAGACCTCTGACCATCTGTCCTCTTGAGGTCTTGCCGCCAGGCTGCCTGTACCGGGTCGTGTGGCGCATCGGTTCAGAGAGGGACAACAGCTTGATGTGACCCGGATGCTCCATAGGACTGAGGCGCTCATTTTGTGAGGAACCCGCCGAAAGATACCCTGTGGGTTGTTGTAAAACCTGGGAGGAAACCGTCCGCGGTTTTACTTGGCAGGATCCGGTTTCAGGCGAAATATACGCCGATCCCCCTGGTATCGCCGCTCGTAGAGGGTGGCATATTCACGGTCATTGAAACGCGAATCCGATTGTTCCCTGCGCTCCGATATTTTGCGCCGATCCTGGAGAATTTTCATGGAATACGTTTCAATGAAGTCTTCGATCCGGTAGGCCAGGTAGGGGGTTACATTGACAAATCGAACACAACGGTTGCGGATCCGATTCCCGTCGGGAAGTGCGGCAACTTCAAAATCCGCTATGGTCTCAAATGGCACACTGTCCACGCGATAATCGTCACTCGGCATGGCAACGGCCAGTTCCGTAGCATCCACCTGGCGCTTTTTGTTTTCAATATACTGAAAGGCAACCCCGCCCATACTGATGTCCACAATGGGTCCCATTTCAATCAGGTTGGGTTTCCCCATGGCGATGATCCCCGGTTTGTAGAGATAAACAAGGGAGCCCCCCTTAATTGTGTAACGCTTCCATTTTCGCCTTCTGATCTCAAGTCTCTTTCGGATCACAGCACCAACTCCCGGCCCAAAATATCATTCCGCATGGCGGCTACAGGCAACCACCATTTTCAACGACGATATCCCCCCCCCAGACTATCGCCCGGTCATCGGGGCGGTAATCAAAAAACAACAATCACTGCTAAAATACCCGGCCAAACGCAGGTAACACATACAAAACAATGTATCCGCGACATGAAATACCATGGTTTGATCGGTGCACAACGATTCTTTTTTATTAAATATTACACAATATATGCAAAGATTCAAGTTTTCTGTTTGCAGGAGAACCGCACGGTGTTCCAGGGAACCGAACCATCGCATACCGGCGCGGCCGCGAATGCTTGCCGGACACGCCGGTATCGGTATGCTTACTTCCCGGCAAAGCGGCCGGCAATGGCCAGCCATCCATCCCTGTCCGCCTGCTCTAGAATGCAAAACCCGCATTCTTCCATTTTACGGACCACCACAGCGCTGTTTCTGCTAATAATTCCGGAGGCGATAAACACGCTGTTTTGCCCGGCAAAAATCGGCAAATCTTCCAGAAGCTCCAGGATAACTTCGGACAGAATATTGGCCGCGACAACATCGAATCTTCCTGAGACACTGTCCAACAGGTTCCCTACAACCAGGCGGCTCTCGATAACGTTCACCCGATTAAGGGACAGGTTGCTGCGGGCGATGTCGACAGCAACCTCGTCCTTGTCGACGCCGCAGAGTCGGGAAGCCCCCAGTTTCGCAGCCGTCACCAGTAGCACCCCGGACCCGGTGCCGATATCCAAAAACCGGCAGCCCGGGAAAATATGTTTTTCCAGGAGTTGAATACACAACGATGTTGTCGGGTGGGTTCCTGTGCCGAAAGCCATGCCCGGATCGATCTCAACGACGATCTCTCCGGCCTCCGGCTCATATTCGCGCCAGGTCGGTTTGATCACAATTTGGTCACCAACCTTCTCGGGCCAGAAAAAAGCCTTCCACGATTCGGCCCAATCCGCTTCGTCGATTCGGCTGTTTTCCATTTTGGTTCGGATCCCCGGCAGCACGGATGGCAGGTTGTTCAGGGCAGCATCCAGTTTCCGCAGGCGTTCCTCTTTTTGATCGTTGTCCGCGATATAAGCGCTGACGGCATGCTGCTCCGGCCGGAAACGGGTATCGTCCCCCCAGCCCTCCTCGGGCTCCAGGTCCGGGTCATCCACGACGACCCCTGTGACCCCCAGCTGGTAAAAGATATCCGAAATCAGATCGGTCGCAATTGATTTGTCGACATGTTCAAACACGATTCTGGAAACAATCCATTTCATGAACGGATCCCCCATTTCTCTTTCGGCGGGTTGAAATATCCAAACTGCAGATCCGCAAACCGGCGCCGGACTTCGGAAAGCAACCGGCGCATCCCCAGTGGCTCTCCATTGTCCCCGGCCTTCGCCATGGCCTGGCAGTAGCGCATCGGATCATAATTCAGGTTTCGCCACTGGATCATATTAACAGGATGGGTTTCAAGAAATCTACACAAGGCACTGTATTGCCTGGGAGTGTCGCTAAAACCAGGAATGTGGAGGTAATTGATGGAGACCCATTTCCCATGGTTTCCGGCGATATCTATGCTCTGCAATACGTCTTCGTAGCAGTAGCCGGCAGGCCTGAAATAGGCATTGTAATGCGCTTTTGAAAGGCTGTTCATACTCACCCGGATACTGTCCAGACCGGCCCGGAAAAAATCCTCGACGGTGTCCGGCTTGCTGCCGTTGGTATTCAGATTGATTGTTCCGGCTGACGTCCGGGACCGTATCAAGCAGATTGCCGGCTCGATAACCGGCGCCGCCAGCAGGGGTTCACCTTCACACCCCTGGCCGAAACTGACCACGCTTTTATCCACACGTTCGATATGCGCCACCGCTACGTCGGCGATTTCCTTTTCCGATGGCGTGAAGGCGATCCGGTTCTGGCTGCTGACGATCTCACCGCCCTGCTGCAGGGAAATGCAGCCCAGGCAGCGGGCATTACATTTACGGGCGGTCGGCAGAGGCGCTTCATAACGGCCCAGAAAAAAATTTTTTCCGGCCGGGCACCCGTAGGTAAGCGCACAATTCTCAAGATGCTTTCGAAGCCGGTTCCCGGGAAGGCGTTTTCGCATGGCGTCCACCCCGGAAACGACATCTTCCATCTGCATCAGCCGCAAATCCTGACGCCGCTCCGAATCCACCAGGACCACGGCACTTCTGAAGCCGCCGTTCCCCCATCCCACCGCACCGTAAGAAAACAACGGCAGTTTTTGGGCAGCAGGCGTTTCGGTATAGGCACTTGTATGGGTTAGGGCATACCCCGGTGAATTGAAGGCTGCGACGGCAAAAATGGGATCGCCCGGATTGTAGGGGTCTTCGGCCACGACCTCCATAGCGCCCGTCGCAGGATTGTATAAAAGCGGATGCCGCTCCGGCAGATACATCAATTCCGCGCCGTCGGGCATCGCTACACTATCCGAAACCCTCAGAGGGGTTAAACGGCTTCCGGACATACCGACGGCGCCGAACCCTTCCACCTCAAAAATTTCCCCGCTGCTGTTGGCGGCCAGGCCCGTCAGCAAGGTTTTCCCATTAACGGCATGGTCGTAAATTTCATCTGCAGGCCCTGTCATGGCGGCTCCTGATAATAGCATTTTCTTCGAAAACAGATTGTGATTCTTTTTTATCCGGCTTTTACCAAAATAACAACCGGTGGCAAATTCCGGCTCGGTTCACGCAAATCCTGTTTTGGGGATCCTCTCCTGAAAAACAGTTTGGCATAAGTGGTTGTAATAAAATCGTTCGAACTA
>CAZKYZ010000195.1:5926-7267 GCA_964557055.1 uncultured Desulfobacterales bacterium | reverse complement strand
AAGGAGTCAATATGAAAAGCTTTCGCAAGGAACTCTGGTTCCAGGTCCCCACCCGGCGGGCGTTCATCAACATAACACCAAAAGTGTCTGAATGTATTCGGGAAAGCGGTGTTTCGGACGGTTTGGTGCTCGTGAACGCCATGCACATCACCGCCTCGGTTTTTATTAATGATGACGAATCCGGTCTGCACCATGACTATGAGGTCTGGCTGGAAAAACTCGCTCCCCATGAACCGGTTTCCGGCTACCGACACAATGTCGGAGAAGACAACGCCGACGCCCACATGAAACGGCAGATCATGGGACGGGAGGTTGTCGTCGCCATCACAGGCGGGCGGCTTGACCTGGGCACCTGGGAGCAGATATTTTACGGCGAATTTGACGGGCGCCGCAAAAAACGGGTTCTGGTAAAAATCATCGGCGAATGACGGCAGTAATGGTAAAAGACAACCCAAACAACCGGCAGGTCTCCGGCGAAGCGGTCGGCATCATGGCCGACAGCCACGGCTCCGTGGAAAGCATCCTGGCGGCCATCGATGTCATGCAACGATACCCGTGCCGAAAAATCTTCCACCTCGGTGACATTTGCGATTCCCTGCGGCCGGAAAGTGCGGCGGCTTGCGTCCAGGCGGTACAGGACAATCGGGTTATCGCTGTCCTGGGCAACAACGACAGGGCTCTCCTGGTCGCAGACAGGGACCGAAATGGCAATACGCTGCCGGCGAACGTCACAAATTATTTAAGGGATCTTCCGGCGGCGATTACCTGCTGCAATGCGGAACTGGTTCATTCACTGCCCTTCCAGAAAGAATTTGGATTTGCCAGCCTTCTGGGGGCTCTGGATGAAAAAATAGCGCTCCGATGGCTGACGGAAAACCCGGACCGCATCCTTTTCCGGGGTCATAGCCATACACCGGAAATCCGGTTCCTCGGCGAACACGGTTTACACACGGAAAAGATATCCCCGGGAACGACTATCCACCTATCCGCCCGCATGCCTTGCGTTGTGACCTGCGGCGCCCTGACCAGAAAATTATGCATGATCTGGTGGCCACAGGAAAGGTTGTTGACCTGCATACGAATTTGATGTCTAAGAGGTAGCTAAATCGGTGAACGACATCGCAAACCGTATACAACCGATTAAAAATTCAGGAGTGTTCTTACATGAAGGACGATAAAGGACTCTATTACTACCCCGTTCCCGCCAATAAATCCATCCGCGTTTACGTCCGTAAATCCGAAGACGATATCGAATTCAGGATGTGGAATGCCAAAGACGCCGGGATGTGGCTGGAGCATCGCTGGGTGCGCGAGCAGCCTTTCTTCCTCTTCTTGCACTCG
>CAZKYZ010000195.1:0-5916 GCA_964557055.1 uncultured Desulfobacterales bacterium | reverse complement strand
ATGGTTGGGTACCGTACGGGGCCATTCGGAAGGCTGCCGGGATGTTTACTGGGAAAAACTTCGATCCGGATCAGATATACGATCTTGCGGTGGCAAAAGCCCTCATCGACGTAGACGGCTGAAACATGACTTTTTACGAGTCCATCTTGATGTGTACCCGAAAGTTGCAAGAGTTTACGCATTCTCAAATCCGGGAAATGGATGGTTTTCCTCTTTTTAGTCAAGTAATGAGTAAAATATCATTACCACCTCAGGTGACTGCTGTTTTTTTTTGTTTTTGGATCTGAATGCGCCGACAATCCCAAAAAAAATTCTCCGGTGTGCCAATGATATACTTTTTATATTAATTTCAATATATTATTGTTAAACACTGCACAGACCCCGTTACATGACAAATACCCCTGGTCTGTCTCCAGGATCGCACGCTTATATTTTTTCTTGACAATACCAGCAGGATTATTTACTTACAATATCCGGACGGAAAAGTAATTTGTTATTATATAAATAATAATTACAACATGTTATAAATTACTTTACTAATTTTTATTAGGAATACACGATCTAATCCATTACAAACCCATTTAACGAACATGGAGGTAACCCAATGTCTGTAGAAGAAAAAATTAAAAAAATCATTGCCGATAAATTGAGTGTTGATATTTCCGAAGTGGTACCGGAAGCTTCTTTTGTTGATGATCTCGGTGCCGATTCCCTTGACCTCGTGGAGCTGATCATGTCCATGGAAGAAGAGCTCGACATCGAGATTTCAGACGAAGATGCCGAAAAACTGGTTACGGTAAAGGATGCCATAGACTTCGTGACAGCTGCGTAGCAAATGACGAAGACCGTTGCAAACGCGGCTCCAGCGGAACGCAATACGACAAAAACGCGGAGGATCTTTTGGATAAACGGGTTGTCATAACAGGCATTGGATTGGTAACCCCCCTGGGAACCGGGGTGGAAAAAACATGGGGAGCCCTTTGTTCCGGAAAATCGGGAATCGGTGAAATAACCCGTTTCGACACATCGGACTACCGGACCAAAATCGCCGGCGAGGTGCGTGATTTCAATGCCGTGGATTTCCTCCCTAAAAAGGAAGCCAAAAGGGTCCAACCTTTTATTGCCTATGCCGTGGCCAGCGCGCGTATGGCCCTGGAGGATTCCGGACTGACTATCGGTCCCGACAATGCGGACCATATCGGTGTTGTTACCGGATGTGGACTGGGCGGCCTTAAAGTGCTTGAAGATGCAATAATGGTCATTGGAAAACGCGGGCCGAGTAGAGTCAGCCCTTTTTTCATCCCCATGCTGATCGGGAATATGGCCCCGGGGATAATTTCCATCCACCTCGGTGTCCGGGGCCCTAACAAATCCCTGGCAACCGCCTGTGCCGCCGGCACACACGCGGTTGGGGAAGCGTATGATCTGGTCAAAAGCGGACGGGCCGCGGCCATGTTTACCGGTGGAGTGGAATCCGTCATCACCCCAAGCTGTATCGCCGGTTTCAATGCCATGAAAGCGCTGTCAACGCGCAATGATGATCCCCAGAAAGCCTCTCGGCCGTTCGACCGGGATAGGGACGGCTTTGTCGTGGGGGAAGGCAGCGGTATACTGCTGATCGAACCAATGGAGAACGCCCTCGCAAGAGGAGCAAAAATCTATGCGGAGATCGCCGGCCACGGGATGAGCGCGGATGCTTTCCATATGACGGCTCCGCCTCCTGACGGTGATGGTGCCGTCAGGTGCATGCGGGCCGCCCTGCTTGACGCCGGCATGGAACCCGGGGAAATCGACTACATCAATGCCCATGGCACTTCCACTCAACTGAACGATCTGTTGGAGTCTATGGCCATCAAAAAAGTGTTTGGTGGGCATGCGTTCCGGATACCGGTCAGTTCGACCAAATCAATGACAGGTCACCTCCTTGGCGGAGCCGGTGGAATTGAAACCGCATTCACAGCCCTGACGATATCGACCGGCATCATTCCACCCACCATCAACCTGGACAACCCCTCTGAGGACTGCGATCTCGACTACGTTCCCAATACGGCCAGGAAGGCAACCGTCGGCGCCGCCATGTCCAACTCTTTCGGTTTCGGGGGAACGAACGGATGCGTTATTGTAAAAAAATTCATCCCCTGATGACAGCGTCATACTGATCACTTCAAAGGGATTCCAAACTGGATCCGTATCGCCGGACTGCGCCGGGCGGGTTTTCCCGCAATAGCTGCGAAATCAACCATTGATCATGACAGTGCGCCAACCGGAATTCCTGACAAAAACAGCCAGACCAAAAGGATAGGTGAGACAATGGCTTTGGACATAATTGTAACCGTCAAACAGGTGCCGGACACCCGCAATGTTTCCAAAAACGCCATGAAACCGGACGGCACCGTCAACAGAGCGGCGTTGCCGGCCATCTTCAACCCGGAAGATTTGAACGCCCTCGAAACCGCCCTTGAAATCAAGGAATCTCTGAATGCTACCGTCACCGTTGTAACCATGGGCCCCCCGGGGGCCGTGGAGGTATTGCGGGAATGTCTTTACCGGGGAGCCGACGACGCGGTGCTTCTATCGGACCGCAGTTTCGCCGGGTCCGACACGCTGGCCACCTCTTATGTACTCAAAAAAGCGATTGAAAAACTGGGGCGTTTTGACCTCATCCTCTGCGGACGGCAGGCCATAGACGGCGACACCGCCCAGGTTGGCCCCCAGATTGCGGAAAAACTCGGACTGAATCAGATAACCTGCGTTTCTGGAATCAGGGCAGTCGACCATAACGGTCTTACCGCCGTTCGAATCGTTGAGAGCGGCTACGAGATTGTGACCAGCAGATTTCCGCTCCTGCTGACGATTTCCAGGGAAGCCAACACGCCACGGTTTCCAAATGCCAGAAATGTAATGAAATATAAAAAAATAAACACCTGTCGGGCGGAGGGGCCTTTTCTGTCGGATGATCCGGATCTCGGGATAGCGCACATTCGGGAATGGAACGCCGAACGCATCAATGCGGATCCGGCCAGATGCGGATTCAGTGGATCCCCTACAAAGGTAAAAAAGGTGGAAAATGTTGTTCTTACCGAAACCGAAACTGTTCGCATCTCCGATTCGGAAGAAGACGTACGCGAACTGATTCAAAAGCTGATTAGAGACAACATCATCGGATAATCCCTGCCGCATCAATCCCGGAAAAACGGCTCGAGCCGGCGACACAGGAGAATGGAATGGCGCAATCGAACAGTATACTGGTCTTTCTCGAAATTCAGGACGGAAAAATCGCGGATGTCAGCCTTGAACTGATATCCGAAAGCAAAAGACTGGCAGTCAACCGGGGTTACCGCGTCGAGGGTGTCGCCCTGGGTGCGAATATCTCCGCATTGCTGCCGTCCACCGGTCAATACGGATGTGACCGTGTCTATTGTGTGGAAGATCCCCGCTTGGCGATACCGACATCGGTCCCCTATGCCAAGCTCATCACATCCGTCATCCAAAAACAGAACCCGGCTATCGTCCTGTTCGGTGCCACTGCCACAGGACGCGATATAGCTCCCCGGATAGCATCCGCCCTCAGGTGCGGCCTTACGGCCGACTGCACGGAATTGGCCATTGGAGATTACCGTATAAAAGGGAAAACCTATAAAAATATCCTGCACCAGATCCGGCCGGCCTTCGGCGGCAATATCATTGCCACCATCGTCAGCCCGGATAGACGCCCGAGCATGGCTACCGTCCGCGAGGGCGTCATGCGGCTGACACGGGTGGACGAGGACGGCCTCGCAAGTGTTGTTCAGCAAGGGTGTCATTTGACCGATGGTGATTTTCCCACCCGGGTCATCGAAGTAATTCGGGAAAAAAAGTGCGTCAACCTGAAATCAACCAGCATTATCGTCTCCGCCGGGATGGGCGCGGGAGATCCCGACACACTGAAACTGGTGAATGAACTGGCCCGGGTGTTGGGAGGAGATGTCGCCTGCTCCCGGCCTGTAGCCGATGCAGCCCTGCTGGAGCGGGAACGGCAGGTAGGCCAAACCGGCGTTACCGTCCGGCCAACCCTTTACATTGCCTGCGGCATATCCGGACAGATTCAACACCGTGCCGGCATGTCGGAGGCGAGCCGTATCATTGCCATCAACAAGGATCCGAATGCCCCGATTTTCGATATTGCCCACTACGGCATCGTCGGGGATGTGCGCACGGTTATTCCGAAAATGATACTGGCGTTCAAAAACAAATGTTATACCGATTGCTAAAAATGAGTTCCGAAATACGGAAGGATGGCATACCCGGTTGTAAACAAAAAAGTTCGGACTTCGGAATTTTTTTGCACAGCCCTGAAGGAGGATAGACGTGCCCAACTATTTTACGGACAACGAAGACATACAGTTTCACCTGGATCATATGGATCTTACCGCGATCATCGATCTAAAGGAGAACTGTTTCGAAGAATGCGACTCCTGCGGATGGGCGCCTGTGGATTATGCCGATACTGTGGATAACTATCGCCGGGTACTCTCCGTGATCGGCCAAATTGCAGCGGAATACATCGGCCCGCGCGCTGCCGGTGTAGATGAAACCGGGGCTCGATTCGAAAACGGCTGCGTGGTATATGCGCCCGGGTCGCTGGAATCGCTTGACCAATTAAAAAAGGCCGGATTGATGGGATTTACACTGCCGCGCGCGTACGGCGGTCTCAACATTCCCAAAACAGTCTATGCGGCTGCCATCGAAATCGTCGCCAGAGCGGATGCGTCGTTGATGAACCTGTTCGGTCTCCAGGAAATCTCGGATACGATTTTAAAGTTCGGCTCCGACGATCAGAAACAACGCTACCTGCCCCGCTTCAGCTCCGGCGAAGTCATGGGTGCCATGGCGCTGACAGAACCGGATGCCGGCTCCGACCTGCAGCGGGTCGCATTAAAAGCCGAACAAAGAGAAGACGGCAACTGGTACCTCAACGGCGTCAAACGGTTCATCACCAACGGTTGTGCCGATATATCCCTGGTGATGGCCCGATCCGAGGAGGGTATCTCCGGCGGTCGCGGAATCTCTCTGTTCATTTATGAGCGGGACCCGAATATCACCATTCGCAGAATTGAACGCAAACTCGGCATCCACGGCTCCCCCACCTGTGAACTGCAGTTCAACAATGCCCGGGCGGAGCTGCTGGGTAAAAGAAAGTACGGCCTGGTGAAATACACCATGTCGCTGATGAACGGAGCCAGGCTGGGCGTGGCCGCTCAGGCCCTGGGAATTGCCGAAGCGGCTTACCGGGAAGCGGACAGCTACGCCCGCACCCGGGAGCAGTTCGGGCAGCCTATCCGCAAATTTTCAGCCATCTACGAAATGCTGGCAACCATGAAAATCAATATCCTGGCGGGGCGCAGCCTGTTGTATGAAACTGCCCGAATCGTAGACATCAAGGATGGCCTGGAGGAAAAAATCGTTCGCTGTCCGGAAACCGGGGTGGACCTGAAAGATGATTTGAAACGCTACACCCGCTATGCCGCTCTTTTTACACCCCTGGCGAAGCGATTCAACAGCGAGATGGTCAACCGGGTATGCAATGATGCCATCCAAATCCACGGCGGTGTCGGGTACACCTGCGAATTCCCCGTGGAGCGGCTTTACCGGGATGCCCGTATTACGAACATCTATGAAGGAACTTCCCAGCTCCAGGTCGTTGCCGCCGTGGGTGGTATCACCGGAGGCGTGCTGTGCGAAAAATTCGACGAGTATGATCGCGACAGGCCCGCCGGGATACCGGATGCATTGATCAAAACCGTCTTTGGCATGCGTTCCGATCTGGAAAAAGCGGTGGCTCACGTGAAAAAATCAACGGACCCCCTGTACCAGGAATATCATGCCGGTCGCCTGGTGGATATGGCCACCGACGCGCTCCAGGCCTATCTGCTGCTC
>CAZKYZ010000194.1:0-7278 GCA_964557055.1 uncultured Desulfobacterales bacterium | reverse complement strand
TTCGGGACGCTGGGGTCGCTGGTTCAAATCCAGTCTTCCCGACCAAATAAAATCAAGCACTTAGGCCGGAATTAAAAAACCGGCCTTTTGCTTTTTTGGTCCTACTGTAAGACCAAAATTTATTGGAGAAAATAATTATATTTACCCGCCTTACGTGTCCATAGTTGGGCCCGCTCACGTGTCCTCAGATCTACATGGAACCCGATGGACAATTTATTGCCATCCCAATACCAGTCGTAATAGATACTGAGGCCGTTAAACCCGACCACCAGGGATACCTCGCGAAATTACCGGCGCTCTGACGCAGGCGTTTTGAAATGAAAATCCACCGCCTGGCACCCGTTTCGCAACAGGTGATACGAATTATCACTGTGCCCATGGGATCCGTCCATATCAACGCACCCGCCAACACCGGAATCCCGATTCCTGCGGCTGAACCCGAAAACGGCCATCCGGTCGGAAGCCAGAAAGGTTTCAAACTGTTCCGGAAGCTCTGGAAAATTCTCAAGACCCAGCTGCAGTTGAATCTGTCCTTTGGGCAGGTCACGCACACCGCTCGCAATATGCAGATCTCCCCTGCGGCGTGGTCAGGGCCTGGGCCAGAGAGGCGTTATACAGTTCGCAGGCCAGTTTGAAATCGGTGCTGAAAACTTCGGCAGGCTTATCGCGCTCCTGGTCAAACAGGTAAAAATAGGCGTAAACGGCAGCCCCCAGATAATAGCGGGCGGCTTTTTCAGAATTGTCACCCATTAGCACTCGGACCACGAATGTTTCCCTCCAACTGTTTTGATACCCCCCACTTCTAGCGTCATGTCAATTTCCCATCCCGGGCAGCCCTTCCCGGATCCGGTCGGAAAAATGCGGGTCTGCATCGGCCGCCTGCGCCTTCGGGTTAATAACGCTTCGTTTTTTTAATTCCGCAAACGGCATGCCTTGAAACAGGTTCCCGTTTTCATAGGCCATTTCATCAATATATCTGTTGGCCAGACTGCGCCAGTCCCACCTGGTTCCTGTGTACGGTTCGGTATGGCCATGGATCTGGGTGGTGCAGTTGCCGGTGAGAGCGTTATACCATTCGGGCTGCTCTTTCAACCGGTTGATATACCGCAGGTAGTCCAGAAAAACCTTCCGCCCCACGTCTAGGGAAGAACCGGTCAGCCGGTAGAGATAGGTGATTTCGTCCTTGCGGTAGTTGGTGCGCAGACGAACCGCATCGCGCTCGTCGCTGACCACGTAAAACAGTTCGTACTGCCGGAAAAAACCTTTGATGGTGGAGTATTCTTCTCCCTCTTCCTTGCGGGTCTCAATGGAGATACAGAGATACCGGCCGTCGTCAAAACCAAAACTGAGCATGGTGTGAACAAGATAGGTAAGGCCCCAGTCGACCAGGTAGAGGTCCACGCTGGTCAGCCTGGAAAGATCGAAAGTGCGATCTTCGTAATGGACGGTAAAATCCGTTTCGGTGCGGTAATCACAGTTGCGGATATTGTATACCGTGATTTTGTCGCCTTCGATGTCGGCATACGGAAGAACGGCCACATCGGCCTGCCAGTCTCGGTCGTTGGATGGTTCCATGGAGAGCCAGCCGGCCAGGACGATGGCAAAAAATACGAATACCAGCAGTATGGCCCTTCGTTTGGGCCTTATTAATATCAGGACCACCAGGCAGGCAATCCCGTAGAAAGCCGCCAGCCCCAGGCGATACATTTCTGGAAGATAGGAATAGTAGATGGCCAGTATTCCCCAGCCGACAAGCCCTGCCAGCAACAAACCGACAGCGGGAACAGATATGAAAAACAGCCAGGATCTCTTTTTACGGGTCATATTTTTTCTTTCTTCACAAAAACAATTCCAAAAGTTCCGATCACTTTGTCGATACGGTCACACAAAATATCACAACCCGCATCGGTTGACAACTTGTCGGCAGATCCGCATGCAAAATCAGCCGTCGATACAAAAGCGCCGGGAAATCCGCCGCATGCTTGTGCCGCAGTTGTTGTTTGGGCATTGGCAGGATTACCGCGTTGTCCTGCCCATGGGAAAAACATCTGTCTCCGGGATACCGTAAAACCGGACAGCACTCCGCCACAGGATGTCATCCAGTTGCGACCGCACCAACCCACCCGCCGCCAGCTTTTTCACCTCACGGTCCCAGGCATAGGGAATGTTGGGAAAATCAGTGCCGAACATGATCCGCTCCGTACGCATATCTTTCAAATCGGGCGGCTCCGCCATAGGCAGGTAATCCGCCAGGGTCATGGTGGTGTCGAGCCAGAGGTTGTCATATTGTTCAATCAATCTCCGGTAGGCATCAAATTCATCCGCCCCCAGATGGGGCACACAAACCTTCAGATCCGGAAAGGAGCGCAGCACCTCTTCGAGAACATCCGCCCGGCATAATTCATAGGGATCGCAGGGGTAGGACTCGCTCTTGGGCTCCCTGCCGACATGCATGATCAGCGGTTTTTGACGGCGAACACAGGTTGTATAGACGGGTTCCATCCGGGCACCATCCATGGGGAAGCACTGCACATGGGAATGCAGCTTGACCCCCGACAGCCCCATATCAAAGGCCCGTTTCAGTATGCCGGCGGCATCCGGCTCGCCGGGATAGACGGTCGCCATGCCGGTTACATTAGGATTGTCGGCACAAATCGTGGCCATAAAAGCGTTCAATTTTTCGGCAACACCGGTTTTGTGGGCATACTGCAGGGCAACAACATGCCTGACCCCGCGAGACAGCAGGAAGCCGGCAATCTCGGCTGCCGGCAGCTGGTAACGCACAGGCCAGCCGAACTGTTCAAACCACTGCCAGACCGAGGCGAAGAGACGGTCCGGGAAAAGGTGGACATGCGCGTCGATCACCGGAGGCAGCCCATCCGGGAGAAAGATTCCTTCAACATCGTTCACCGCAGGTAAAGGGATTGAAGTTCCTTGTCCCCGATTGCCCCGGTTTTTTTTTAAATTGTCTGTCACCATCTTATTCCTTCCACCAGAAGTCAGTTTTGTCTTTAGCAGGTTGTTGCAAGACTCCATCCAATCCATCAAGATGGTAGGATATCCAAATTTCGCTTCCCGGGCAAGATCATGGGCGCTAAAGTTCGGGACAACCCCATAAAAACCTTGTATTCTCATAATATCAGTTATAATTGTTCTAATTTTCCGCCGGTCTTTGCGACCCTCCGGGATAAATTCAATGCAAAAAACCAGGCGGCGGTTTCAGGCTGTATCGCCTGGCGGCAGGAGGAAAAGATGACCCGCAGCATCGTCTTGCAAGACGCTTTCAAAGGATTCACCCTGGATCAGGACAAAATCTTCTCACCACAGGAAACGGTGAAACGGCTTAAGGAGAAACTGGCCACCCTGGATCTGGACATCCTCGAGCGGACCACCCGCATCGACAACGGCCGGCTGGGTATCCCGGTTTTTTTCAGCAAATGCGGTAAAGACGCCCGTAAGGCCACCGGCACCGCCAAGCAGATGGGCAAAGGCGGTACTGTGGCCCAGGCCGAGGCCAGCGCGGTAATGGAATTGGCCGAACGTTTCAGTTTTTTCAGCTTTGCCAAAAACCCGGCCAACTTCAGCATTGCAAAATACAACCAGGTCGAGGGGCCCAAAATTTCTTTTGAACAGATCGCCCTCTCCGTTCACGATGATTCCGATGAACTCGATATTACCCGCGGCATTTTTGAAGAACTCCCTCTGAAATGGACATCCGCCTTTAATCTTTCTACCGGCCAAAAGACAGCCGTCCCCTTTGACTGGTTTTTCGCCATCAACGAATTCAACGGCCCTTCCGCCGGCAACTGCCCGGAAGAAGCTCTCAGCCAGGGAATCTGTGAAATCGTCGAGCGGCATGTTTCTTCCATCATCAGCCGCGGGCGGATTTCCGTACCGGCCATCGATCCCGATTCGACAACGGATGCCCTTGTGGTCGACATGATCGACAAATACCGGAGGGCGGGTATTAACGTTTACCTTTCCGATTTTACATTGGAAATGGGCATCCCCAGCGTCGGTATACTCGCCTGGGATCCGTCTACATTTCCGTCTGAGAGTGAAATCGTGTGGACCGCCGGAACCACAACGGATCCTCAGAAAGCGCTCAGTCGCGCCCTCACCGAAGTGGCCCAACTGGCCGGTGATTTCAACAGCGGCACCAACTATGTTGCCAGCGGTCTCCCCAAATTCACCCACCCGGACGAAGCCGCATTCATTATAAATCCACCGAAAACAGTTCCCATTACTTCCCTGCCGGACCTTTCCCATGAAAATATCCGGGTGGAGGTGGAGAACTGTCTGGCGGCCCTTTCCAAACGGGGGTTGGAAGTGATCGTGGTGGATACCATGCATGCCGGCCTGCAGGTGCCGGCTTTCTACACAATTGTGCCCGGCGCCCATTTCCGCGAACGAGCCGTGGGTACCAGTGTGGGTATGTTCGCAGCCAAATTGATATATACGAAAAACAGCCCGGAAGGTGCTGTTAAAAAACTGGCTGAAGTGGCCGGAAAACTTCCCGGCAAATACTATGTTCAGTTCTATCTGGGATCTGCCCACCTGGACCGGGGTGATCCGGAACTCGCTTTGTCGTATTTCCGCAAGGCCATTGATCTGAATCCCGTGGACCAGGATATCCCCAGTATTTACTCCTATATGGGTGTCTGCCTCAAGGATCTGGGCAAGTACACGGAAGCCCTGTCGGTTCTTCGAAAAGGCGAACAGCTGGACAAGGAGAGGACCGATATTTACAACTTGATGGGATTCTGCCATTTCATGCAAAAAGAGCATGCAGAGGCGATCCGCTGCTTTAAACGGGTACTGGAACTGAACCCGTCATCGGCCATTGATTATGCCAATATCGCCTCCAACTATAGGGATATGGGTCGGCGCCAAAAAGCGATTGATTATTATGAAATGGCACTGGCCATTGACCCCACAAACGATTTAGCCCGGGACAACCTGGAAAAATTAATGTCGAAATATTGCTAAGGGTTGCCGATTTACTGTTCCTTAGGACCTGTTTGCGACCATTTCAAAAGAGCAAAAACGCAGCTCTGAGCCAAAAGATGCCGTTTGTGGACGGACACTATGCAAGAAGCTCTTCCGCCAGCTTCCGATAATCCTCCGCGCCGTAGCTGGTGCTGCGATAGAAAACCACCGGTTTTTCCTCGGCCGCACTTTCGGCGATAGTCGTGTTTGCACGAATGACCGTCTTCATCATTAGGTCCCGGTACCGCTCGTCGGACCGCAATTTTTCCAGAATGGTGTGGCTCACACGGGTTCTGCTGTCGAAAAACGTAGCCAGCACTCCGGTCACCTGAAGGTCCGGGTTGATCCCCTCACGAATGGCCTCAATGGTACCGAACAGTTCGTCCAGAGCTGCATACGCATAAGGGTGGGTCTGGCAGGGAACCAGAACCTCCGTTGCAAAGGCGAATACGTTTACGGTCAACAGGGAAAGGCTGGGAGGCGTGTCCAGCAATATGAAATCATAGTTGCCGACAATCGGGGCAACGCTGGTTTTCAGCCTGTTTTCACGGCCCTCTTCGTCCACGAGCTCAATTTCAGCACCCGCCAGATCAGCGTCGGAGGGAAGCAGGTCGAGCCCCTGCCACCGGGTGTGCCGCACGACATCTTCAACGGGCAAAACCCCGGGTGCGCTGATAATGTCGTAAACAGATTTTTCATCATCTTTCACCCGTTCACCAAGCCCCTGGGTGGCATTGAATTGCGGGTCCATATCGACAATCAGCACCCGTTTTCCGATCTGCGCCAGGGCCGCCCCCAGGTTCAGTACGGTTACCGTTTTGCCGACGCCGCCTTTCTCATTTGCAACGGCAATGAGTCTGGCCTGTTTTTTCGCCATGTTGGTTCCCTCCCCTATAAATTGTCAGTTACGCGTGGAGAATGGTACGTTTTCGCAAGGATGCATACGCCGGAAATGGCATACTCCTCTTCAGCCTATTCTGCTTCACCGGACTGCAGTTTTTCTTTGATTTTTGTGATTTGCGTTCCCGCTCCGAAGGCGTCTTTGAATATACGGGACAATATCAGGTGAACCTCTTCCCGGTCCAGTTTGCGACTCTGCGTAAGCACCGTAATCCGTGTCAGGTCCTCGCCATAGGATTGAAACCGGTCCAGAATTTCCTGGTTGAGACGCGTTGTCGCGCCATCCACAAGTTTGAACAGGTATTGGAATTTTATATTCTCACGATAATCCTTAAAACTGGAGATAATTGACTGTTCGGTCTCCTGCTTGATGCGGATCACGCTATGCCGAAGTGCCAGAAACTGCTCTTCCTTTTCGTTTTCCAATGGTTTTTTGAATAGTTTTTTAAAGGCTTTCGTTATGGTATAAAAACCCAGCCGTGCTGTTGCTACGGTCTTTACCCTTGCCGAATACCGAATGGAAGCCGATGCTTGGGGCATCTTTAATCCCAGGAACTGCTTGATGGATTCCATCTCCATACGCTGCTCGAAGGCAGCTGCCCCTCCATTCACCCGGGCTCCGTTGGTGTTCATTTCACGGCTGTAGGCTTCAACAGTTTCCCGGATCAGAGAATCGAACGGCTGAACCGCCGAAACAAGCCGATCGGCAATCCGGCGTTCAAGCTCCCGAACGAAACGGATGATATCCGGATTGATTTCTTCGGTCATGGCAGCATCAATCCGCTGCCGAAAATCCTGAAATACCAGGAACAAGGTGCTGGAAAACCCGGTGGTATCGAAACTCTTTTGATAGTCATCGTAATCAACCCTGTATTCCCGGATATACGCCAGGGTTTTTTGCACTGTCTTTCCATAGCGGAGATCAAAAAATCGGTCGATTTCATCACGGATTTCCTTTTTTACAGCAGGAATCACACCCTCTATTGTCGTTTTCACCATGGATTTTACCTGATCCACTTTCTTCAGGTGTGCGCTGATTTTGTCCATGATGCGGCGGATGCCCTCGGCATCGCTGGAAATCAGATCCATATTGATTTCCGCCCAATTGTAAAGTCCTGAAGATTCATCTTGTTTTTGACAATCGAATGGTCATCTTGTTTCCTCCAATAATACTAATTTGTCACTTAACGTACTAACTTCTGGCGCTCTAGCTACAACTTCTACATTCATAACATCTGATTTTGCTCGGACTCCAGGGATTCCTTGTGCTCCTGAGACGTGGACGCTGACTATGTCTGCAGCCATCGTGTCGGATACGTAGACAGGTATCAGAACAAATAACATTATTACAAATAGCTATTTCGTCAAATTGATCCACCCATGCTCTTT
>CAZKYZ010000193.1:0-7365 GCA_964557055.1 uncultured Desulfobacterales bacterium | reverse complement strand
GAGTACCTCCTGAAAAAGGCGATGCAAAAAGCCAATATCATTGTCGTGCCGTTTTTCGGCTTTTTCGATTACCTGAAAGATTCCACCCTGGAAGAACTGGGAGGCAAAACCATCATCACCTCGACGGCCTATACCGATCGGGTCACCTTTTTAAAAGAACGGGGTGTGGATATCATCATTGATACCACTCCCAAGATTCTGGAACGGGTGGTTGGTCCGAACATCCTGGAGGCCCTGATTATTGCCGTGTTGGAACGAAACAGGGACAATATCCGCTCGGACGACCTGCTTGAAATCATCAGCAAGCAGAAAATGGACCCCCGGGTTGTCTACCCGTCCGGAAATCCCAAAAGGATCAACCGCTTCGCTTTCGTTATCCACCCCCTTTCCAAAGAATTTTTAAAAAAGGACAAAACCGTCGACCTGATGGCCAATTTCGCCCCCCCGGCCTTTCTGGACGCTGTTGAAAAAGTCATCGCCTACGCACCGCCCTGGGTATATTCACGGGTTACCGGAATCAAATCACCCACGGGTGCCGAGGCCGAGGGTTGGCTGATTACGGTGGGCGGAACGCCCAAGCAGATGCTGGCGCACAAACCGGAGTTCACCTATAAACGCCTTCTGCAGGCCGCTCGAATGGCCAAAAGAATGGGGGCCCAGATCATGGGACTCGGGGCCTTTACCAAAGTTGTCGGGGACGCCGGGGTAACAGTTTCCAGGCGGGCCGACATCCCCATTACCACCGGCAACAGCTACAGCGCTTCCGGTGCCCTCTGGGCGGCGGCCGACGCGGTGCGTCGCATGGGTCTGATCCATGTGGAAAAAGGGAAAAAAGTCGCCGGAAAGACGATGGTCCTGGGCGCCACCGGTGCCATCGGTTCCGTGTGCTGCCGCCTCCTGGCCAAGGCTTTCGACCAGGTTTACCTGGCCGGCCGAAATACCGCCAAACTGATGGCCTTAAAGCAGTCTATCCTGGATGAAACCCCCGATGTTACCATCAAAATCACGACCCGGCCGGATCGTTATCTGGACGATATGGACGTCATCGTTACAGCCACTTCCGGTGCCGGCAAGAAGGTGCTGGATATCACCAGGGTCAAACCGGGATGTGTCATCACCGATGTGGCCCGGCCACTTGATCTGCCGCCTGAAGAAGTGGCCAAGCGCCCCGATGTGCTGGTCATTGAATCCGGTGAAATCGAACTTCCCGGAAACCCGGAAATGAAGAATATCGGCCTGCCGCACAAGGTCGTATATGCCTGTTTGGCCGAAACCATAGTGCTGGCATTGGAAGGGCGATTCGAAGTCTTTACCATCGGCCGGAATATCGAATGGGAAAAAGTACGGGAAATTTACAAACTCGGTATAAAGCATGGCATGAAACTGGCTGCCATTTCCGGTGTAAACGGTGTGTTCTCGGATGACGATATCGCCGGCGTCAAACGACTTGCCCTGGAAGCTAGAAAGGGTCAGGCAACAGCGAAATCCTCGCCATAGCCTGGAAAAACCGCTTTTTTCGCCTGTAATCAATTCGTTCGGATCTGAATCAGGAGGTGCTGCGTGAGCAGGAAACAAATCATCAATATCAGTCTGGGACCGGCAAAGGATGACTACGCCTTTCAGGCTGAATTTTCCAACCAGCCTTTTTCCATACAGCGCATCGGAACGGACGGCGATTTCGAAAAAGCCCTCCAACTGCTCCTTTCCTGGAACAAAAAGGCCGATGCCATCGGCATCAGCGGCATTCAATTTCCGTACACGCTCGGATCGCGAAAAATTTCGGACAAAAAAACCGCCGAACTGCTCCGCCAGGCAAAAGAGCTGCACACCCCAGTTCGAACCGGAAATATTCTGCGCGCTGTCAGCCACGAATGGGCCCTGCGCCATACCCAGTTCGTTTTCGGCAACAACTATTTCGATAACGCCCGGGTGCTGTTTCTATCCGGCAGGACCAACGTAAAACTGGCAGGTGTTCTGCAGGAATACACCGAAAACCTGCAATTTACCGACCCGATCCTGGAAAACGGCATCCCCCGCCTGCTCGGGTCCATCCGGGAGTTGGAGCTATACGCCCGTGGTGTCCAGAATGTACTGCCATGGATCCCGGGCCGGCGTTTTATTACCGGGAGTTCCCCGGTCCGTAAAGCCTGTGATTTTCTATTGCGGCAGGCCATTCAAAAAGCAACCGTACTGGTGGTGCCCTACTTCGGGTTTTACGATTACCTGAAACCGTTCGCCGAAAATGACCTCAAAAACAAAATCGTCATTACGACGACAGCCTATGATGATCGCGTCGCCTGTCTAAAAGAAAAGGGGGTTGCCACCATTTTGGACACCACCCCCAGAATTTTTAACCGGGTGGTCGGCCTCAGCGTTCTGGAAGCCGTTTTTATGGCGACCATAGATTTTCCGGAAATGGCCCTTTCTCAGAAAGATCTTTCGCAGCAGGAAGGCAGTGATGACGACCTGCTCGAAATCATCAGTGAAATGGAGATGGAGCCCACCATCATCTACCCGTCCGGCACCCCCAAAAGGGTTAACCGATTTGCCTTTATCATCTATCCGTTGCACCAGGACTTTCTAAAAAAGCTGAAGCCCATTGAAGTGTTGTCGGACATTTATCCCCAGTCCCTTGGAGCTGTCGAGAAGGTCATGGCCTACGCGCCGCCGTTTATCTATTCCAAGGTTACCGGTATCCAATCCAAAACGGGCGTGGAAGCAGAGGGCTGGCTGATCGCCATCGGGGAAACACCGGAGCAGATGCAGGCCCATGGCCCCGATTTCACCACAAACAGGCTGCTCCAGGCAGCCAAATTGGCCAAGCGCCAGGGCGCTCAGATCATGGGGATAGGGATCTTTCCCGAATCGATCAAAGACGCCAGTTTGAATGTCGCCCACCACGCGGTTCTTCCCATTACCACCGGCAACAGCTATGTCGCTTCAACCGCCCTCTGGGCAACCGCTGAAGTCGTAAGGCGCATGGGCCTCATCCGGCTGAAAAAGGGCAAAACCCTCAAAGCCAAAACCATGGTCATCGGTGCCACCGGTGCCGTGGGCGCCATCTGTTCACGACTGTTGGCCACTGCCTTCGAGGAAGTGACCATGGTCAGCCGCAATATGGCCAAACTATTGGCTCTTCAGGAATCCATTGCTCGCGAAAAAACTGGCGTTGCGCTGCACGTTTCCACTCGGGCGGATATCCGCCTGGAAGAGATGGACGTGATTATTGCTGCCAGCCCCGGGGCCGATGGCGTACTCGATATCATGCGGTTACAGCCGGGCTGCGTGATCACGGATATCAACCTGCCCACCATATTCACCAAAGAAGAAGTGAGCCGGCGGCCGGATATCGTGGTTATCCGCAGCGGCGAAATTCTACTGCCGGGAGAGCAGGTGGAGATGAAGGATATCGGCCTGCCGCCCGGGGTCGCCTACCCGGGGCTTGCGGAGACAATCATCCTGGCCCTGGAAGGGCGCTTTGAGACCTATACGGTGGGCAGTGAACCGCAGTGGGACAAGGTGCGCGAAATCTACCGTCTCGGCCTCAAACACGGGATGCAGCTTGCCGCCATCTCCGGGATCACCGGCATTTACAGCGATGAGGATATTTCCCGCATCGGTGATCTGGCGCGAAAAGAACGCAAAAAAATGGCAGGGTAACCCTTCCTTTTGCTTATCGCCCTGTTACAGGGATATTCGAAATGAGTCGCTGCTGGCCGCACACGCGCTGCCTGGCGCGGTACATCCACCTCCATCAGTATGGAAGATTATGGTTCAAAAATTCGTGTATAATTAAATTGCAGGAAAAATGGCGCGATGCTGAATATTGCGGGTCGTTTTTTATCCTTTCACTTGAATCCTGAAATCTTTGGCCCCTTGATAACCCTTGGTGTTCCTTTCCCCCTCGAACCCCTCTATTTTTTCGTATCTTCTTCGTCTTCCGCGTCCCCGGCTATTTCTTCCTGTTGCCGTTTACGCACCTTCGGCAATACATCCACAAAGGCAATGCCGTAGATATCCCAAACGGTCACGAACAGGGCTGCGGCGATGGGGCCGATCACCAGCCCCGGAAGTCCGAACATAAAAATTCCCCCCAGCGTCCCGAAGAAAATCATCAGCTCGTGCATCTGGGTGTCTTTGCCCACCAGCACCGGGCGAAGCAGGTTGTCCAGACTGCCCACGACAACTCCGCAGAAAAGGACCAGCAAAACCCCGGAAACCAGGTGGCCGGTGGCCATCAGAATAATGGCGGCCGGGGCCCAGATCAGGGCCGATCCGATGCTGGGAATGATGGAAAGAACGGCCATGATGGCGCCCCAGAAAACGGCGCTGGGAATTCCCGCCACCCAGAAAGCCGCGCCGGCCAGCCCGCCCTGCAGGATGCCGATCACCAGGGTCCCCTTGATGGTCGCCCGGGAAACGGAAGTGAACCTTTCCAGTATGCGGCGCTCATCTTCGTCCTGGAGGGGCAGATAGTACAGTATTTTATCCAGCAGTTTTTCACCGTCCATCAGGAAAAAAAACATGCAGTACAGCATGACGAACATGGAGAATATCAGATTCATCGTACCAAGGGTCAGGGAGGAAATTTTGTTGAAAATAAAGCCGCCCAGATTGCCCACCAGCTCCCCGCCCTTCTGGAGGATTTGATTTTTGTAGGGCTCGATGGTGTCGTAAAACGGCATCGTTTCAATGGTCTGCATAAACGCTCCCGGCTCCACTAGCCGCTGTTCGATCCACGGCCTGGCCAGTTCACTTACCTTGACGGCCTGGGCGGCCACAATCCCCAGAAGTCCCGCCATGGGAAGCAAAATGACACAGACGATGAGCAAAATGGTGGTCAGAGAGGCCAAGGCCGACCGGTTCCCGAATCGTTTCTGTAAACGGTTATAGAGCGGTTTGGAGAGAGCCGTAAATATGCCGGCTAAAATAATGGCCATCAGAAACTGGCGAATCATAGCCACAAAAACTGCTGAGATAAAGAGAACTACCAGCAGCAGCATCCGTTTGTTAAGGGATTCCTTTTCCATGGGAACGACACCTTCCTCATAAAGTATCTTGTGGTTTTTTACGTAAAATTAATACGTTGATACAATATTTTGATTTTTCCGTCAAGAAACCTTAAATGCTTCGGCAGGATGGCGTTACCACCCCCTACAAAGTACCTTTTCAATAAGCATCTGTATTTTCCGTCATCTTCCTGGTGTTTCGAAATTGTAAAAAATGTTATTTATTTTTTAACCTTTACAAGTCGTCTGACTGTTGCTAAAAAATATCTCGAATCATCTAAATTGTTCCTCTCAAGATCACTCTGCTATTTAACAAAAACCGATAACCTTGTTCACAACGAAAATGCCGTCTTTAAAAATCGTTCGAAAGCTTCTTCGCTTCTCTTGAAACATCTTTGCTGAACGCGTTTTCCCAGCGAAGAAAAACAAACTGTTACGAATTTGCACCAATAGCCATCTTTTGCCACGCAGATGGTTTTTCATAAATAGCACGGGGGTGAGCATGTCTGATCAAAGGTTTCATCGGATGGGTCAATATCTGCTGAACGCCGTCTCGGATGTACCGGATATCCGGGATCGCTATTATGAACCGTCATTGATTCCCCTGAAAGATAAAATCGATCCGGCGCAGGGACTGCTGATACTGGACCAGGGGCAGGAAGGAGCCTGCACCGGCTTCGGACTTTCCGCTGTTATTAATTTCATACACAGACCGTCCAATCCGGGTAACGGCGCCAGTCCCCGCATGTTGTATGAAATGGCGAAGCGATTTGACGAATGGGAAGGGGATGATTACTCGGGTTCAAGCTGCCGGGGCGCCATCCGAGGATGGTATCACAACGGCATTTGTCTCGAAAAAAACTGGAAATATTTCGATAATAAACCGGGGCGCCTGACACCCGCCCGGGCAAAGAAAGCCCGTGAAATGACAGTGGGGGCCTATTACCGCTTACGGCCGAATATTGTGGATTATCATCATGCCGTAAACGAAGCCGGTGCCCTGTATTTGTCCGCTCAGGTTCACGCGGGGTGGGGGGAACCGGAAAAAGGGGAAATAAAATTGCAGGACCGGGTAATCGGCGGGCACGCCTTTGCAGTCGTGGGGTATAATAAAAGTGGGTTCTGGGTACAAAATTCCTGGGGAGAATCCTGGGGCAATAAAGGGATAGCCCTATGGTCTTATGAGGATTGGCAGCGCAATGTTCAGGATGCCTGGGTCGTCAACCTTGCCTACCCAACGCCTTCCATTTTCCCGGGGATTGCCAGAATCGGTATAACACCTCAGCAGGGTGCTTTGTCCGGCAAAAGCCCCACCCGATCCGAAATTATCGGTCATTTTATACATCTTGATGACGGCCGGTTTCACACTACCGGTAAGTATTCTTCAACCCTGAATGATACACTGGAAACGACCCTGCACCTTACAAAAATTGATCGCTACGAACACATTTTGCTCTATGCCCACGGGGGACTTAACAGCACCGACGCTTCCGCGCGACGAATCGCAGCTATGAAGGACACCTTTAAGGCCAATGGCATCTATCCGTATCATTTTATGTACGATACCGGTTTGTTGGAAGAAATTGGGGACGTGGTGCGGCGTAAAAAATCCAAAACGGAGGAACGGATCGAAGGGATTACGGATATGTCCGACTGGCTGCTTGAAAAGCTGACCCGGGTGCCGGGACGGGCGTTGTGGCGCGAAATGAAATCCGGGGCCAGGAAACCGTTTATTCCCGGTGGTGACGGCCGCAAGGTGGTTAAGGCTTTTAGCACTGTAATAAAAACGGCAGCCTACCCCAGAAAATTACACCTGGCGGGTCATAGCACAGGTGCCATCCTGATGGCCTGGCTGCTTATGGAGTTAAAACGAGCCAAAACACCTTTCCGGGTGACGTCCTGTTCGCTTCTTGCACCGGCGGCGACAATGGCACTGTTTCAAGCCAGTTATGCCAATCTTTTAAACACCTCCGGTTTCGGAATCGATAATTTTGGCGTTTATAACCTCAGCGAATCCTTAGAGCTGGAAGATAACATTGGTGGGGTTTATCGTAAGTCCTTGCTTTACATGGTATCGCGTGCCTTTGAAGAAATAACGCCTGCACCGATACTCGGAATGATGCGATATGCAAAAGAGGAAACCGGTTTGCCCGCCGAATCGGTTTATGTCAGTGATGGTAATCCGCCGCCGGGCGTAGAGGTCCCCACGGCAAGTATAAGCCATGGCGGATTTGATAATGACCCATATACCATGAACCATATGCTTAGCCGCATTCTGAATGGAAAACCGAAGAAAAAATTTACAGCTGCTTCATTGGTATATTAGAAACCATCTCCAAAACACAAAACAGGTTTT
>CAZKYZ010000192.1:0-7447 GCA_964557055.1 uncultured Desulfobacterales bacterium | reverse complement strand
TTTTCCTGGCTACCGGTCACGGCATGCTGGGGATATCTATGGCACCTGCCACGGGTAAACTGGTTGCCGACCTTGTCCGTGGGGTAAAGCCTACGATTGATCCAGTGCCTTACAGCCCGCAGCGCTTTTAGAAGCCAGCTCAGAAATGACAAACATTCTGGTAGGTGGGTGTGACCTTATTCACGAATCGCCAAGGGCATGGCGCGCAGGGTGCAGAACGAAGGGCAGGGTAAAAGTCCATATCTCTCGCAGAGTGCACAGAGATCACAGAGAGGGGCAAGATGGGGCCCGCTTCGCGGGATGAAACCCCAAAACCAAAACCTGATTCTCGCACCAGACGCAAAGGCGCCAGGAAAACCAATGTTTGTCCGGCTACGCCGGAAAGGCGTTAAAACATTATAATATATTATGTGGGTTTTAGCGTGGTAACGCGTTTGATTAGTGTTTTTCGACCTTCTTTGCGCCTTTGCGGCTTGGCGCGAGATATGCTTTTAAGGGTCTGATTTGCCCGGTGCAACCGGAAAGCATGTGGTTTTCTCTGTGTCCTCTGTGCGCTCTGCGAGAGATTTGATCTTAAGGTTTTGACCTTGCCTTTCGCTATGCCCTTTGCTCTAAGCGCCATGCGCGCTTTCCGGGCCATCCCCCGCCCTCAATCCCTCCCGCCAGGGGAGGGAAGTTTTTCTGACCCTGAAAATTGATAAAAATACCATAAATAAGGGTGCGGAAAGTGAGTTTTAAGTAGCGGCATGTTCCCCCCGTATTGGCTACCATAGAAAGTTTCTTTCACCTCCTGAAAGATTGTTGCCACTTTCTTTAAAAGTCGTTTCATTTTGAGGTTTTTTTTGTACTAAATTATATTGATATTTCAAATGGTTGAAAGTTTAGATGATATCTAACAGGGCTGGCATGAGGTTTGCTATACTGTAGTATGTTATTTGAGTAAAAGAGTTTTCCCGGATAGCCGTACCGAAAAAAAGGGTGCTTTTTTATTAAACCCGGCTTCCGGACAGGAGACAGAAGAACTGTTATGAAGATCAAAACGCTGGAAGAGAAGGAGTACGATCTGGTAGATAAAGTCCTTAAGGAGACTGGGTGGAATCTTGAAAAGGCGAGGCGCCTTTTGCAAATACCGCTTTCGCAGCTTAAGATGAAAATCAGAAAACATGATATGAAAAATGAGGCATCTGGTGATATTACCAAGCCAAAGAACGATCTGGAATTAGAACGCTGAAAAATAATTTGAAGCGAAAACCGTAAACCGGGAGCAATACCTTATGGAAAATCATAGTGTTTCTACCGTCGATTCTCAGGATGAATCTCAAATCCAATTTTCGGATATTTTTAATGTGGCGGTGCCGTTCATCGATCGGCATCTTGCAGAAGGCCGCGGCGAAAAAGTTGCCATATTGACGACTTCGGGCGAAAAAGTAACTTATGGCGAATTGGCCGCCAACGTGAACCGTTGTGGGAATTATTTCAAATCGGCTGGGCTCTCTAAGGGCGATAGGATCTTAATGATCGTCAAAGATTGTCCCGATTTTTTTTATATTTTCTGGGGGGCGATCAAGGCCGGGATTCTGCCTATTCCCATAAACACGCTTTTACGGGCTAAGGACTATCGTTTCATAATTGACGATTCAAAATGCTCGGCAGTTTTGTATTCACCCGAATATAAAGTCGAAATAGAGCCGGCAATTGAAGCGGCGCAAAACGATCCGGCCCTTTGTATCTGTATTCAAGGGCAGGCAAAAGATATGGTTGAATTGATAGCCGATAGCGCTACGGATTTGGAGGCGGAGGAGATGCATGCTGATGATGACTGTTTCTTTCTCTATTCGTCCGGATCGACCGGAAATCCAAAAGGGGCCGTGCACTGCCACAAGGATATGGTCTATACGAGCAGGAACTATGGCGTGGCGACTTTGGGAATTACGGAAGACGATGTGATGTTTTCCGCCGCGAAGCTCTTTTTCGCCTATGGACATGGCAACGCCATGCATTTTCCGTTGTGGGTGGGTGCCACGACCATACTTTTTGATGGTCGCCCGACACCCGAGACTACGTTCGATGTGATCGAAAAATATAAACCGACCATTTATTTTGGGGTACCGACTCTTTATGGAGCTCAGCTTCTTTTCATGGAGGAAAACACCCCGGATCTATCTTCGGTCAGGATCTGTGTTTCGGCTGGGGAGGCTCTCCCGCCCGATCTGTTTAAACGCTGGAAAGAGAATACCGGTCTTGACATTCTGGACGGGATCGGGTCGACTGAAATTTTGCATATCTTCATATCCAACAAAAGTGATGATTATTGTCTGGGCAGCAGCGGCAGAATGGTACCAGGGTACGCTGCAAAGATCCTGGGAGACGACGGCAACCCGGTCAAGCAGGGGGATTCCGGAAAGCTGTGGATCAAGGGCGGGTCCACCGCAAAGTGCTATTGGAACAACCCTGAAAAAACATCGCAAACAATGCAGGCCGGATGGCTCAATACAGGTGATACATACTACCAGGATGAAAATGGATACTATCATTACTGTGGTAGAAACGATGACATGTTGAAAGTCGGCGGAATTTGGTGCTCGCCCTTCGAAATTGAAGCGAAACTGATCGAGCATCCGAAGGTTTTAGAGGCCGCTGTTGTCGGGGCCCCGGACGATCAGAATCTGATCAAGCCAAAAGCCTATCTTATTCTCAAAAACCCCGAAGACCAGAGCGACGAACTGGAAAAGGAGCTGTTGCAGCTTTGTAAAAAAGGGTTGGCACCATACAAGTATCCACGGTGGTTTGTTTTTGGAGACGATCTGCCCAAGACCGCAACCGGCAAGATTCAGAGATTCAGATTGCGGTAATGCCCAGAAAACGCTTCAATTATTACATAACCAGGTCAATTTGTCAGAAAACCAAAACCATAGGGGGGAAAAATGTCAAAGCTCGGTAGAAAAGATGTGACGCGTCGGGATTTTATCAAAACCGCTTCAACAGCCATTGCTGTAACTGCTGTATCAAGCGTTATTCCGACATTTGCCATCGGTGGAATGGCCAAAGTAAAGGTGGGCGTGTTGCTACCGTTTACGGGTACATATGCCAAACTGGGATCTCATATTCTGGACGCCATGAAGATGCGCATCGCTCAAAACGGCAATAAATTGGGCGGCCGGCAAGTGGAATATATCGTTGTGGACAGCGAGATGAATGTTCCCAAATCGACCCAGCGCGTAAATAAGCTTATCAAAAAAGAGGATGTTGATTTTCTCGTTGGCCCGGTGCATTCCGGTATAGGAATCAATATGGCACGGCTGCTCAAAGGTAAAAAGGCCATCATGATCGTTCCCAATGCGGGCGCCAATCAGATTACCGGCGAATTTTGTTCACAGAATATATTCAGAACCTCCTTTAGTAGCTGGCAAACAGCTTATCCGGCAGGAAAAGCCATGTTGGAGGCCGGCAAGAAAAAGGTGGTGTTGTTGTATTGGAACTATGCCTTTGGAAAGCAGACGGCGGCAGCTTTTAAAGAGTCCTTTATTCCGGGCGGTGGGGAGATAGTTGCGGACATGCCGACGCCTTTTCCGAAAACGGAATTTCAATCCTATTTCACAAAAGTCGCAGCCTTGAAACCGGATGCGGTGTTTACCTTTTATTCCGGTGGTGGTGCCATCAAGTTTATGAAGGACTATGCTGCGGCCGGCCTTCAAGGAACAATTCCGCTTTGGGGAACCTTCTTGACGGAAGGGACCAGCCACAAGGCCGGATCGGCATCCGAAGGTATTCGCAGTACCTTGCATTATTCCTCCGAATTGGAGAATGCCACGAACGTAAAATTCAAAAAGGACTTCAAAAATGCCTCCGGCGATGATGCGGATGTGTTCGCCATTCAGGGTTTCGATACCGGTAGTCTGATGATCCAGGGGATGAATGCTGTAAAAGGAGACACCGGCGCAACTGCGGAACTGACACAGGCCATGCAAAGCGCCAGGATAGACAGCCCCCGCGGCATGTTCTCGTTTTCAAAGGCAAACCATCCCATACAGGACATCTATCTCAGAGAAGTACAGGGCGGCGTCAACAAGGTGATCGGTGTTGCGGCGAGAGCCCTTGAAGATCCGGCCATCGGATGCAAGGCTTAGGGTTCGTACAAAATTGACATTTTAAGCACCCATGCATCTTACCCGGCTACGTTCCAAACACCAGGGAATCCGCCGAGGCGGATTCCCTGGTGTTTTCGCCTTGCCAACCGGGCGCCGGAACACCTGAAACTGCGAGATTGTTTTTGTGTGAGCCCTGGTGATATGTTGGCACCAAATTTCGGATGGTTTCGAAAGGGGTTGCGCGAAAAGATCATAACGACTTAAGGCGGAAGTCAAAAAGAGTGGATTCTTCATTTTATTTAATTCAATTGTTAAACGGAATCCAGTACGGATTCCTGCTATTTCTGGTTGCCAGCGGTTTGACGCTGGTTTTCGGCATTATGGATGTCATAAATCTGGCCCACGGATCTTTCTATATGATTGGTGCCTATCTGGCCTATTGGTTGACGGGGATCTTCGGCAGCCTGTTTTTGGGGATTCTTTTTTCGATTCCTCTGGCCATTGCGGTTGGACTGGTCGTCGAAAAGCTTGCTATTGCCTATGTATACAAGAAAGGCCATCTGCATCAGGTGTTGCTGACCTATGCCCTGATTCTGATTTTTGACGAATTGCAGAGACTGCTTTGGGGAAACGATTCTCACAGCGTCGATATACCGGCTTTTTTATCCGGTTCAATTCCATTGACCGACATTCAGGTCTACCCCGTCTACAGAATATTTCTATCGGCGGTCTGCATCATAATAGGCATCGGAATGTTCTATGTAATCCAGAAGACAAAACTGGGGATGACGATCAGGGCTGGTGCCAGCAATCGTGAAATGGCCCAGGCGCTGGGAATAAACATCGAATGGCTCTTTACCGTTGTCTTCAGCCTTGGTGTCGGACTGGCGGCGTTCGCCGGAATGATTGCGGCTCCGGTAGATTCGCTTTATCCGGGGATGGGCGATCATATTCTTATTCTTTCTCTTGTCGTTGTGGTCATCGGCGGAATCGGTTCCATAAAAGGGGCCTTTGTGGGAGCCATGATTATCGGCGTATCAAGTATCTTCGGGAAGACCCTGCTGCCGGACATGGCGAGCGTAATTGTCTATGCCATGATGGCGGCCATACTGTTCTGGAGGCCGAAGGGCCTTTTCCCGGCACTCTAGCTGTTTTAATAAAAACTGCGATACTATGCGAAAAATTTCGATACCGGTCCGGTTGTTTTTATTGTTTGTCCTGGGACTCGCCCTCTGTTTTCCATTGGTTTATGAAGGTTTTTACATTGAGGTTCTGACACATATCATAATCATCGCGATTTTTGCCATGAGCTTGGATCTGCTGGTTGGTTTTACCGGACTTGTCAGTCTTGGACACGCTTCCTTCTTTGGAATCGGGGCTTATTGTCTGGTCATATTTTTCGGGCAATTGGATTCATTTTCGCTGTGGGCGGCATTGCCGGTCAGTCTGGCCGGAGCTGCTTTGGTTGCTGTCATAATCGGGTGGATATCCATTCGAACATCCGGGATTTACTTTATAATGATTACACTGGCCTTCGCCCAGATGTTTTATTTCTTTTTTTTCGAATCGAAGCGTTTCAACGGTGACGACGGAATCTTCATGCTCGCCAAACCGGAAGTAAAACTGGGATCGCTGCAACTGATGGATTTGGGAGATGAAGTTACCTTCTACTACTTCACTCTGGGAATTCTGGTTGCGGTTTTTCTTTTTCTGATAATGATCATACGCGCTCCGTTCGGGCAGGTAATCACCGGGATTTGCGTCAACGAACCAAGGGTACGGTCTTTGGGCTACGCAACCCAGAGGTATAAGCTTGTCAGTTTCGTTATTGCGGGCACCCTGGCGGGATTGGCCGGTTTTCTGGAGGCGGTTCACACCGGATATATCACCCCCTCGTATTTGAGCTGGCACGAATCCGGTGCGATTCTGGTGGTGGTCATATTGGGTGGTATCGGTACCTTCTACGGGCCTGTTTTTGGGGCCGTCGCCCTGGTTCTTCTGGAGGATTTTCTGCCGGACTTGACAGACCACTGGAAGGTGCTTTTAGGCATAATCATCATTCTGGTTGTTTTGTTTCTTCCAAACGGGATTTCCAGCCTTTCCGAAAAACTCTTTCGCCGGTGGGATCCAACTGCTTCCAAACTTAAAAAATCGATAAAAGGAAAGCGTGCCGAAACGGTTACCAAAAACAACAACCCGACCGAAGGGTCAACTGAAATTCAAAATGAATGAACACAAAACCATCTTAAAAACTGTAGGGCTTTCCAGGTCCTTTGGCGCGCTGATGGCGGTCTCTAAGGTCTCTTTGGAGTTCAAGGAGGGCGTGGTTCATGCAATTATCGGCCCCAACGGGGCCGGGAAGACGACGCTTATTAATCTGCTGTCAGGGGACCTTCAACCCTCTGGAGGCAATATACATTTCAAGGGGCAAGATTTGACACACGCGCCACCGTACAAGATATCTCAGTTGGGCATTGGGCGCAGCTATCAGAAGACCAATATTTTTCCCCAATTTACCAATTTACAGAACTGCTGGATCGCTTCGCAATCCCGGTTGAAGACTTCCATGAAGTTTTTCAGATCCGCGCATCGCTCAAAAGAGGTCCTGGAACGCGCTAAAAAAGCACTTGAGATGACACACCTACTGGATATGTCGGAAAGGATGGCTTCTCTCATGAGTTATGGCGAACAGCGCCAACTGGAAATTGCAATGATGCTGGCGACCGAACCGGAGTTGATGCTGCTGGATGAGCCCCTTGCCGGAATGGGAAGTGAAGAAGCGGCAAAAATTCTGGAATTGCTGAAGGAATTGGCTAAAACCCATACGCTTATCCTAATTGAGCACGACATGGACGCGATATTTGCCATAGCCGACCAACTTACGGTGATGGTAAACGGTATCGTGCTGGAAACAGGGACCGTTACAGAGATAAGATGCAGTAAAGCGGTACAGGAAGCCTATCTGGGAGAAGATGAGGAACAATCATGCTCTCAGACATAGCCGAAAACAATACGCCCCTGATCGAAGCCAGGGGCCTGCACACCTATTATGGCGACAGCCACATCCTGCACGGTATTGATTTCAGCATTCACCGAAACGAAACAGTCAGTCTGATAGGCCGCAACGGGATGGGGAAAACGACTTTGCTGCGTTCTCTCATCGGACTCACGCCTCCGCGACAGGGAACGGTAAAAATCAGCGGCAAGGATATGACCAAAGCGAAGGTGCATAAAATCGTTCATCGCGGAATTGCCTATGTGCCGGAGGATCGCGGGATTTTTCCCAACCTGTCCGTGTGTGAAAACCTGACAATGGCCGCCCGACCGGGACCGGACGGGCGCGAGGATTGGCCGCTGGA
>CAZKYZ010000191.1:0-7451 GCA_964557055.1 uncultured Desulfobacterales bacterium | reverse complement strand
AGTATGGGAAAAAGTGCTTCCAGGGAGGCGTGGATGGATGCGGCACATTCCAGAATCCGATCCGGCCGGCTTTTTTGTTTCTTTATGTGAAAATCGATACGTCGAGAGGCTGCCGACCATTCCCGAGGCGAACCCCATGGCGGGAAAGGCCGGTTGATTGATCGACCGCGCACCCTATTCCTTCCCGATGATGGTGTCCACAGATGCAAATCCGGGTTCATGCAGTGGGATCAGGATATCGGCCATTTCCCGAACTTTCAGCATAATGTCGTAAGCGGTATAGGGATTTACAAGGGTTCCCGGTGGGATTACCTCCATTTCCATGGCCTGAATCGCCTTGGGCGGAAAAAAATTCTCCCTGATGACGCAGAAACCGGTAATGGCGGCTGTTCCACCTGCGGTGTTGACCAATACCGTCATGCCGCCTTCCGTATGGACAGGTGTGTGTATTACCCGAATGCCATCCGCAATTTTCATATCCCCGATTAACGGCTCCACCTGACCGTTTTCTTCTACGTCTTCGATGTAGTCTTCCAGGTATCTAAAATCGAGCGGGTGCGGGTTGTGGATGTGCTCCAGTTCTTTTTGGTGAACCAGTATGCGGGCGTTTGTACATTTATAATCATTTTCACAATGATCATTGTGCAGGTGGGTATGGATGACCATATCGATCGATTCCGGTGTTAGCCCCCATTTTGCCAAACCCTCTTCAAATGTATAAATAGGGCCACCGATGGCCTCGGCACGGTCTGCGGATTGGATCGGGCTCAGTTCTCCGGTATCGACCAGAATTTTCCGATCGCCACCTTCCAGATACCATGAATAGATCGGGATGGCGTAGGGGCGACCGTAGTCATGCTGGTAGGTCATCATGCCCTTGTCAAAAATTTTGGTTCCCATTACGATGGGATGAATTTTATATGTATCCATACGGTTTTCTCAACAGTTCTTGGGTAAACTATGGCACGAATCAAGGGGTTTTTCAAGCATCGGATTGGGTGGTTTTACAAAAACAATCCCCTCAAGGAGGGAGTATTCAAAGGAACGCGCTTCCCTTGACATGACGGTTTCGAGACTTAGCCTGTATAATGATAACATCGTTTCGAGCATATAATAAATCCGGCAACAGTGCAAAAATTTCCCTTACAATCCGTTTTTTTGCCTGGGTCCTTGTCTGGAAGGAAAGACATGAAAAACACAGATAAAACGGTTTCCTTTGGAATACCCCCAGGGAGCAGCGGCTTCAGTGAGGCGGTTTTACAACAAATGGCGATCGTTCGGGCTGGCAGGGGTGTCGATTACCAGCCCCGGACCCGCCACCTTGATGCTGACGGATGGGCCCAATACACCAACCGGCTTTTTTTGGAGAACAGCCCTTACCTTCTTCAGCATGCACACAACCCCGTCGACTGGTTTCCCTGGTGTAATGACGCTTTTGACAGGGCCATAGAACTGAATCGCCCGGTTTTGCTAAGCGTGGGCTACTCCACCTGTCACTGGTGCCACGTGATGGAGGAAGAATCTTTTGAAGATGAAGAAATCGCCACCTTTATCAACCAAAATTATGTTCCCGTGAAAGTGGACCGGGAGGAACGGCCGGACATCGATGCCGTTTACATGAGCGCTGTTCAAGCATTAACCGGCCGGGGCGGCTGGCCTCTGACCATGCTGCTGACACCTGACAGGAAACCCTTCTACGGGGGCACCTATTTTCCGGCCCGGGATGGAGATCGGGGGGTGCCGACCGGCTTTTTTTCTCTGCTGAAGCGCTTAAAAACCGCCTATGACACTCAGGGTGAACAGGTGGCTGCGGCCGGTTCGCGTTTTGCCGCTGCCGTGCAGCAGATGCTTACTCCCCGGAAGGGGCGCGGGGTTCCGGACAGGTCGATTCTGCAGCAAGCTGCTGATGAATACAAAGCCCGGTTTGATAAAATAGAGGGTGGGGTCGGCGGTGCCCCCAAGTTTCCCAGCAGCCTTCCCATCCGGTTTCTGCTGCGGCACGGCCATCATACCGGAGACGATCAATCAGTGGAGATGGCCCGCCTGACCCTCCGGAAAATGGCGGACGGCGGCATGTATGACCATGTGGGAGGGGGGTTTCACCGTTATTCTACGGATGACCGCTGGCGGGTGCCCCATTTTGAAAAAATGCTGTATGACAACGCTCTTCTGGCAGCAGCCTACATCGAAGGCTACCAGGCCACCGGTGAAGTCGTTTTTCGTCATACAGCCGAGGAAATACTGAATTATGTGACCGGGGAAATGACGTCGCCCGATGGGGGATTTTTTTCGGCGACGGATGCAGACAGTCTAACGCCAAACGGACTACGGGAAGAAGGGTATTTTTTTACATGGACCCAGGAAGAACTTTCTTCTGTTTTGGAGAAAGACGTCAACGAGTTTGTCCGCAAATATTACAATATCAACCAGAACCCCGATTTTGAAGAGCGGTATGTACTCCATAAAACAAAGAACCTTGCGGCTATTGGCGACACGCTGGGCATGTCCCGGGAGGTTGCTGCAAAAACCTTGGAAACTGCCAGAAAAAAACTGTATCAGGCGCGGAGCAAACGGCCAGCGCCTTTACTGGACAATAAAATTCTGACCGCCTGGAATGCTTTGATGATTTCAGCATTCGCCCAGGCGGGGCAGATCCTGGGTTCTGGTGAATATATTGAACGGGCAGAAAAGGCGGCACGCTTTGTATCTACCAATCTTTATCGAAACGGCAGGCTTTACCGATCTTTTCATGGTGGCCAGGCCCGCCATAAAGCGTATTTGGACGATTACGCCTTTTTGATCAGCGGCCTGATCGATCTTTTCGAGGCAACCGGAAAGCCTGATTATTTACTGCAGGCGCTCCGGTTTGAGCGTGAATTGGAAACACTGTTTGAGGATCAAGAAAATGGCGGCTTTTTTTTGACCGGAAACGACACAGAGGCCTTGATTGCAAGGGAAAAGCCTGGCTACGATGGCGCTTTACCCTCGGGAAATTCAGTTGCCATCTTGAATTTGCTGCGGCTGGCCGCGTTTACAGCCGATGATCAATACCGCCGCCGCGCGGAAAAAGTTCTGATCTGTTTTGCCGAAAATTTGAACAAAGCGCCGTCAGCGTTTGGCGATATGCTGATGGCCCTGGATCTATATTACCACAAACCGCAGGAAATCGTGATTACGGCACCTTCAGAAAAGGCCCCGTCGGTGGAGCAGTTTCTAGCGGCACTGCGCAGCCGGTATTTGCCCAACCGAGTTCTGGCCGTTCGCTATGAAGACCGGGGCGCTGATTTTGCATCTGGAACAATATCCCTGTTGAAGGGTAAAAAATCAATCAACAATCGCGTCACGGCATATGTGTGCGAAGAAGGCGCCTGTTCACTGCCGGTTCAGACGCCGGAAGAACTGATCCACAAAATCGAACTGGCCGGCGGTGTTGCGGTCCGGCCACGATAACGACGATTCGGCAAAGGACCAGCTTTTGTTTTCAAATAACCAATGCGGCCTGGCCCTACCCGGGATCACGACCCGCATGTTCGACCGTACCGGTTTTAACAACCGGTCGGCCCCCATCTACCTGTTGACCCAATCGTTCCTCTGTTGAATCATCACCGCCGATTGTTGTAAGGCAACATCCTATTTAGTGTCCGTCCATAAACGGCATCTTTTGGCCCGGAGCCGCGTTTTCGCTCTTTTGAAATCCTCAACATAGCCCGCTATGCTTCCGGTTTCAAAATCGCTCAGGCCTTGCTCCGAACCAAAATCTGCCATTTCTGGATGGACACTATTTACATCCAGGCCCATTGATATGGTGCGACCGGCTATTCCGGCAGTAGTGCATGGGATATTGGGTTTTTCGTGAAATAAATCGGCAAAGCAGCGTGTTCCGAAACAGCTGTCCGTTTCCAATCAATCGGGTCGAAGAGCGCGATCGGTTGAAGAATGGAGGAATGATGTCTCAAAAACGAAAAAAAATGACCAACAAGGAAATACGATCACAGAAAAAAGCGATCGTTTTGAAAAACAACCAGAAAACCAGGTTGCCGATTGTTTTGTTGGCAGTCGGCGTCATCCTGGGGATTGGGGGAATATTCTTTTATCAGACAATGTCAAAAAACGGTGACACCATCGAGGCTGCTCCACAGAAGGCCAATCTGGATTCCGATACCGTAGCGTATGACGTTGCCATGTTTGCGGACGGCCAGGCGCGTCATTTTGATTTTGCAGACGGTTCTGGCAAAACGATCCGGTATTTCGATCTTTCAGGGAAGGTGTGACATGACACTACAGGAAATTGCAGTTAAAAATCTGCTGCGCCGAAAGGCCAGGGCCGCCTTTATTCTGGCGGGACTGGTGGCCGGTATCGCTACGGTGGTGGCGGTGGTCACTTTTTCGGAAGCCATGACAGGTGATATCAACGACAAGCATGAAAAATACGGCGCCAATATTCTGGTGGTTCCCCGTACGGATAGCCTGTCGCTGACATACGGCGGTGTTTCCTTGGGCGGCGTCGCGTTGGATGCGGAGGAGATCCATCAATCCCGAACTCATGGCCGTCTCCATACTTCTGGCACTGGTGCTCGGGGTGCTCGCGAGTGCATACCCGGCGCTGCTGGCGTCACGGATGGACCCGAACGATGCCCTGCGGGCGCTGTAAAGGAGATCCCATGCGTTATATTAATTGTGAAAACCTTGTCAAAAAGTATGGCCGTAATAGTGCACAGGTATCGGCGGTGTCCCATATGAACCTGACGATCGATTTGGGGGAATTTGTCGGCATCATGGGGGATTCGGGTGCCGGGAAGTCAACCCTGCTTTCCATCATGGGGGCTATGAATGCACCAACATCGGGTCGCTATGTGGTGGACGATATCGATGTGTATTCCTTGAATAGTGAGCAACAGGCGGATTTTCGGCGTGAATTTCTGGGATTTGTCTTCCAGAATTTCCACCTCATTCCCTATCTCACGGTTCTGGAGAACACGATGCTTCCCCTGACAACCGTTAAAGCCGGAAGGCACCGCAAGCGTGAAATGGCGGAGGAGGCCTTAAACAGCGTCGGATTGTCCGGGAAAGAAAACCGCCTTCCCAGCCAGATATCCGGTGGGGATCCCATAAGGTGCCAGGTAGCACACCGTTGTTTTCTTTTTTAGGCAATGAAATATGCTGGATACAGCAATCCTTGAAGCTGCCTCACGTTGGCGGTTATGGAGCGGAACGGTTTTCGGAAGGAGCCTAAAAATTTTGGTATGTCAAGGCCATCGGGGAGCGGTTGCGGCGGGTATCGGTCCCCGGGCTAACAGACTGCCGATGGTAATCTGGTCCAAACGTTCAAACATGGCATTGCTGGCTTCTATCCACACCCATCGGGAAAGACAATCGCCTGCGTTGTTGCACACCCCGCACAGTTTTTCCTTTTTTTCGGCACAGTCGGTAATGGCGGTGGTTTCTTCCAGCGTTCTCACGATATCGCCGACACTGATAGCTTCCGGAGATTTTGCCAGCATATGCCCCCCAAAAGGGCCGCGCTGACTTTTCACGAGGCCGGCATTTTTTAATTTTAAAATCAATTGTTCCAGATATTTCAGCGAAATGTTCTGACGTTTGGACACGTCACCAAGAGGGACCGGCCCCTTTTTTGCGTTCACAGCCAGATCCAGTATCAATCTTGTTCCGTATCGGCTTTTGGTTGTTAGTCGCATGGGTACTCCGGTGGTGCCTGTTTTCCCTTTAACGTTCGGTAGATGAGAGTATGCTGTTTTCGAAAACCGGTCAACCTATGTTCCATTGTTGTTGTTTGGAAAATCAACAACACGAGGTGATTCGGGGCAGTATCGGGGCAGACAGATTTTAAAACAGGAGCCTTCTTGCAGTTCCGAATCCACATGGATGTGACCACCGTGCTGGGTTATCACGCGGTTGGTAATAAACAGGCCAAGGCCGGTGCCTTGGGAGCCCTTGGACGTAAAAAACAGCGTAAACATTTTGTTCCTGGTTTCAGTGTCCATACCCATCCCGTTGTCTTTTATAATCAGACAGATGGTGTCTTTTTCCGTTTCCTGTACACTGAATTTGATATAATGATCGGTTTTGCTCCGGTCGTGGGTACAGGCATCCACGGCGTTTTCTAGAAGGTTCACAAGCGCCGCCTGAACCCAGTTCGGATCAATTTCGATTTCACCAAGACCGGATGGTATTTCCAATTCCAGGCGGACACCGTTTTTTTCTGCCAGGGGACGGGCGGTGTCGGCAACCGTATGGGCCAGCTTTTCAATTTGAAGGGTCTGGTAGCGCAAAGCTCTGGATTTCGCGTAGTAAAGAATCTCGAGAACCATTTTACGGATTCTCCCGGCCATCTGCTTTACCTGGTCGAGCGCCTTTTCCGTTCTTTGTTCGTCCTTGTTGGCGATCCCGGTTTCCAGCTGGTAAATACCACCGTCCATGGCGGTAAGCATACCCTTTACACCATGAGACATGGACCCCAGCATCAAGCCCAAGGAGACGAGGTGGTCCTGAAGTTGCCGAATCTGGGTGATATTGGTCGACATTTCCATCACCTGGGTGATTTTTCCGTCTGCATTGCGAATCGGCGCCGTGAAAGTCAGTACGTTATACGGGGTGCCGTCTTTGGAAGTGACAATTTCTTCCGTTTGGTGCGGAAGCCCGTCTTTAAACGTCTCAGCGACAGGACATTTTTCGCAAGGTGTCGATCGCTGCTTATAGATTTCGTAACAATATGTTCCGATCTGGGGCCCAAAATTTTTTTTGAACAGGGTGTTTGAGGCAGTCATTCGAAATTGATCGTCCTGAACCGAAATATAGCAGGGGACTTCATCGAACAGCTGGCGGTATAGGTTTTCCGCGGTTTCCATAGAGGCCAGTCGTCGCTCATAATGTTCCAGTTTTCGGATGAGCCCGATTTTTTCCCTGGCATCTTTCAACGCCAGGTCAAGAAGGTTGCCCTTAATCGGTTTTTCCAGATAATGCTGGCTGCTGAAACCCAGCAGTTCAATGGCTTTATCCAGATTTTTTTCAAGTGTTGTAATGATAATCTGGGTTCGCGGGCTGGTTTTCTTTACCTGTTCAAGCAGATAAATCATGTCCGAACGTGGCAGATCCGGGTCGGCAATGATAAATTCCGGTGCTAAATTGTCGATTAACACCAACAATTCATCCGGGTCGGTGGCCGTGGTGACCTCGAACCGCTGGCGTTCCAGGTAGAGGGCCAGGGCGGCGGCGTGCTCCTGATCTTTATCGATAAGCAATACGGTATCCGGCATAGGGATCTCTCCAGGGCGACGGCTGAAAAAGCAGTGGCGTAAAGGATACCGTCACAGTATTAGAAAAGGAAAGTTTGCGCGAGTTTTCAATCCAGGCCCTCCGGCTTTTTCTGTTTGTTCCGCCTATTGCAGGGTTTCTTTAACGATTTTAAGCAATTCATCATGATCAAATGGTTT
>CAZKYZ010000190.1:0-7507 GCA_964557055.1 uncultured Desulfobacterales bacterium | reverse complement strand
CCACCTCTTTGGAATCAATTAAAAAAGTTCGGAACTTATCAATAAATTCCTTCGATCCTTTATGGCTGACAGACCATCGCCAGATGTCCATGTAAATTATCATCGTCTGTTCAAAAGCATCCCCAAGATTGGATCCTTCCGTTATCAGGGCAAACAATTGTTGAAGCGGATCCTTCATGTGGCCGATTTTGGTCACCATTATTTCGGTCCATTCGGTGAAAATGAGCTGAACGATTTCATTTAGAATATCTTCTTTATCGGTAAAATAATCATAGAACGTTCCCTTACCGATGCCCGCATGAGCCGTGATTTTCCGAATAGGCGTATTTTCAAAGCCGTATTGGGCAAACAGCTCCATAGCCTTTTTGGCGATCTCCTTTCTTTTTAATGGCTTATCAACTATTTTCGGCATTTTGAATTCGTTCTCTATTTTTTTGACCGTACGACCGGTCATTATTGGTCATTTTCATATAAACCAACAGCTTTGTCAAGAAAAACCATTGCGTTTACCGCAAAGCAGCGCCATGAAGTGGCGATCCAATCCGGCATTATCCGTCCTCACAACCGTCTGTTTGGGCCCGGTTCTTTCCAGGAGGATCGTGAGGAGCACAACTTTCCCGTTTCGATTTTTCATCGGCCGGAAAGCACCCCATGTCATTTCTGCCGGCCCCCTGAAACGACTTTATCACCTCCCGCGCCAGCTCATGCCCGATGGTGAACTCTTCGTCGACCACAACATTGGCACCGGCTGTACTCAGGCTTCGGCTGGAACTGTGGTAACGGCTGCGGGCGATAATCAATAATTTCGAAGAATAAAGCCGCAAGTTGCGGATAATTTCATTGGCCGATCGTGGATCCGGAACCGTGACAATAACCATGCAGGCGTCTTTTATACCGATATGGGAAATGATGTCACTGTTGGTGGCATCGGCCAGGTGAACGGTAAGCTTTTTTTCACGGGCGACAGCCGCCGTTTTTGGATTCAACTCTATAACCGCGGGCGAAATGCCGTTTTCAAGCAGTACGTCGGCGACCCGCTGTCCGGCTGGCCCAAATCCAATGATAAAAAAATGATCCGCCGTCACTTCTTCCATTGCAGGTTCGCGCGTACCCATATGCTTCGAAAAAACGTTCACAAAGCGACGGGCCAGTGGCAAAGCGTATGTGGTCATGTAGGGCGCCAGAAACATGGATAAAATGGTTACCGTAACGATCAGGTCGAATTCATTTTCAGCAACGATACCGCCGCGATATGCCTCAGAAGCCAGCACAAAGGAAAACTCGCCGATCTGGGCAAGAGTGATGCCCGTAGCCAGAGAAGTAATAAGGTTAAAACGAAATACCAAACATATTAAACAGATGATAGACCCTTTCAGTACATACACGAGCAACAGCAAAAACAGCGCCGGGATCCAGTTGGATAGGAACCAGCCGGGATCTGCCAGCATGCCTATGGAAGTAAAGAACAAAGTGACAAACAGGGTTCGTAACGAACTGATATCGGAACGGAACTGGACGGCAAACGGCGATTCAGCCAGCAGCATACCGGCAATGAACGCGCCCAGGGCGGGAGACAGTCCAATAGCATGCGCGGCCCATGTCGAACAGATGGCGACACTGACCGCCAACAGAACAACAAGCTCACGGTTGACAAACAGCTTGCCCGTCATCAATGCTTTGGGGATGACGATGTAAAAAAGGACAAAAAAAACGGCGGCCAGTCCACCGGCGGACGCTATCGTTTTCAGAATATGAATGCTTGTCCCTCGAACGTCTCCACCATGGCCCAGTATGGTAACCAGCAGTACCAACGGCACCACTGCCGCATCCTGCGTCAGGAGAATGCCAAGAGCGTTGCGGCCGTGAACAGAATCGATTTCCGTACGGTCTACCAGCACCCGCAAAACAATGGCGGTGGAACTCAGGGCAACAACAGCACCCAGTGCCAGTGCCTGCTGAATGGGGCCGCGGAAGGAAAAAACCAACCCGAAAACACCCATGGTCACCAGGATCTGCAGGGCACCGATCAGAAAGACACGCGACCCCATACTCCGCAAGCGGCTGAAGGAAAATTCAAGACCGATAGAAAACAGCAGCAGGGCCACACCCAGTTCAGCCACGTTCTGTATGGCTGCCTTGTTGAAAAGCAGCGGTCCAAGCACAGCCCCGGCGAGCAGATAGCCGACGATGGCACTCTGCCGAAAGCGCTGGGCCACGGCCCCGAGCACGAAGGCCGAACCCAGCAGCAGGCCAATTTCCATAATAAAATACCAGACATCCACGGCCTACTCCTTTCACGTTATTCCCGGCTCCAGAGCCCTTACTTCCGGCAGGGCATTGCCGCCGGTCCGTTCAACTGACAGCGGCACGAAAATCTCCTTTTTTCAAACCGCGGGTTATCCGGTCCATCCCCATGCAGCGGACGGCTCTCGGACCTATTCTTCAACGCTTTCTTCCAGCTGTTTCATCTGATCTTCCTGGTGGCCTTCGATCACTTCAATATCTTTTTTCATCTGGTTCATGCGCTCGACGTTTTTTGCCCCGCTGAGCTCTTTAACGGTGTCATCGACCTGGTCACGAGGATGGCTGTCTTCACAACCGTAGAAAGCAGGAAGAGCGCATATGATCAGCACTGGTAAAAGTCTGCATGTTTTTATTATCCATGCCATGTGTTTTTCTCCTGTTCTCAATGGTTTGCCTGCGTATGGAGGGGTATCATTAGAAACCGAATGGTTCCTGTTTGATGGACTTTTTTTAAAAACCCCAATTGCTGTAATGTCACCCGAACATGTCGAATCATAACAGGCGGACCGCAGATAAACGCGGTCGCACCGCGACGGGTATCCGCGAGCAGGCACGCAAAACGCTGTTTGTTTTTACGATCTTCTTCGGGCAAGAGTAAAGACAAATATTGTTTTCAATCCTTAATTTTTTAGGATCAGAACCGGCTGATCCCGCTTTCACCTGTTGATTACATATTTTTTATAAAGGTACGCTATTCAGGAATGAAACAAAAGCCTGACCCAAAGGAGCATATATGCAGAAAACAATAAACCGTATGGCATTTATTGGCGCGGGAATTCTTGTGTATAAGGTAATGGTTAGGAAGGTGCGGGATTAACATGCCAAAGAAACGGTACTCAGCCGTCTTTTAGACCCTTTAATCGAAAAAAATTTACGGCATTTCGTTTTCATTCATTTGCAGTGAATTCGGATTTTTCTACCGATGTTAAAGGACTGGGACAGAAATAAATTCCTGAAAAGCGTCCGAACGGGATCTATTTTGGCCATGATTTAATTAAATCATTGACAAACAAATCAGTCTATGTCTTTTATACTAGTCCCAATTCACACAATGGCGTATGAATTGACTATGAGATGACAAAGGCGTCTCTATCTCCGGAACGGGGGTGGGGGCGTTTTTTTTTAACCGATTTTCCGTGCGGGTAAGGTAATTTGAATATGAATAGTAGCTACCAACCTAAAATTACAGTGTTTTATTGCATTAACGCATTTAATGAAAAAAGCGCCATACCGGTGATTGAAGAAGGCGCGGTCCATCTCAAATACGTAAAAATGGCCTGTTCCAGTATGGTAAAGGATGTGTTTATTCTAAAGGCATTCGAATCCGGGACAGACGGCGTGGTTGTCTTTGTCTGTCCGGAAGAGGCCTGCCGATATGTGGAAGGCAGCATCCGGGCGTCCAAAAGGGTCTTCCGGGTAAAACAGATACTGAATGAAATCGGACTAGACCCGGACAGACTTTCCATTTTCAATACGCTGCCCGGAGATGCGGGCCGAATTGAAAAAATATTAAAGGAAACAACGGCCCGAATTGCTGAAATGGGCCCTATTTTTACCGCAGATTGACCTGCAGGATATCATCTACGGGTGTTTAACCATCGTGATTCTGGCTACGCCAGGTTGGGAGAATTTTTATGATAGTCGGTGAACAAAAACCTTTTGAGGAAATTAAGAAAAGCGTCGCGGCCTATAAAAAACTGCTGATACTCGGCTGCGGCACCTGTGTAAAAACCTGTTTCGCAGGTGGAGAAGACGAGGTTGCCGTACTCGCCTCCTCTTTGCGGCTGGCCTTTAAAAAAGACGGCCGGGCGATTGAGATTAAAGAGTTTACCGTTGAACGCCAGTGTGAAAACGAGTTTATCCAGGAAGCTGCAGAAAGTGTTACCAACGCGGATGCGGTCTTGTCCCTTGCCTGCGGAGCGGGTGTCCAGGCGATGGCAAAACGATTTATGAAAGCGCCGGTTCTTCCGGGGCTGAACACCACCTTTCTGGGTATCCAGGAAAAACACGGTGTCTTTACGGAAGAGTGTTCGGGATGCGGCAACTGTGAACTCGCACTATTCGGCGGTGTCTGCCCTGTTACCCGCTGCTCCAAGAGGCTGCTGAACGGTCCCTGCGGTGGCTCACAAAACGGTAAATGTGAAATTGACCCGGAGATGGACTGCGCCTGGCAACTCATTATTGAAAGGCTTACAACGCTGGGACAGCTGGATAACCTGCGCGTATACATACCACCTAAAAACTGGCAGACAGACACCTCAGGCGGCCCCCGCAAACTGGTGAGAGAGGATCAAATCATATGAGTGCGCAATTTATAAGCAAACTACACAAGGTGCTGGATGGCGGTGGCTTTGCGGTAACCGGCGAGTGCGGTCCGCCGCGTGGTGCCAACAAAGCGGCGGTGGATAAAAAATCACAGCTATTAAAAGGCTTTGTGGATGCGGTAAACGTAACGGACAACCAGACCGCCATCGTCAGAATGTCGAGTATTGCCGCATCCGTACACATTCTTAACCAGGGTCTGGAACCCGTCATGCAGATGGTGGTCCGGGATCGCAACCGGATTGCCCTCCAGTCCGACCTTCTGGGCGCTTATTCCCTGGGCATCAGAAACATTCTCTGCCTTTCCGGCGATCACCAGATTTTCGGGAGCCAGCCGGATGCGCTGAATGTCTTTGATATTGACTCCATGAACCTGGTTCGCATGGTCAAAACCATGCGTGACGAAGGCCGCGATATGAGCGGATTTGAACTGGATACCCCCCCGCGGATGTTTATCGGGGCTGCCGCCAACCCGTTTGCCGATCCTTTTGAATACCGAATCATCCGGCTGGCCAAAAAAATCGACGCAGGTGTCGACTTTATTCAGACCCAGTGCGTGTACAACCTGGAAAGATTCATTGAATGGATCCGTCTGGCCCGCGAAGAAGGCCTGACCGAAAAAGTATATATACTTGCCGGAGTGACACCGTTGAAGTCCGCCGGTATGGCCCGCTACATGCAAAACAAGGTGGCCGGCATGGATGTACCGGAGGCGGTTATCAAAAGGATGGCCGGGGTTCCCAAAGAAAAAGCGGTTGATGAAGGTATGTCAATCTGTCTGGAAACAATTGCCCGGATGCGCGAATTGGAAGGGGTCAGCGGTATCCATATCATGGCCATTGAATGGGAAGAAAAAGTAGCCGAGATTGTTACGCAGGCCGGATTGGCCCCTCGCCCGTTATAACTGGATACGGTGAGGCCATTTTTTAAGGTTTGTTTGCGGCTTCTGTCGGCGACAGAAATTTTTTAAACCAACTTCATAAAGAGCAAAAAAATATGCCAAAAAAATACCATATTCCCGTTAAAAACGTGCCGCCCAGGCATCACCCGGTGGGCAAATATTCCACCGTCGAATTCTGGGAGAACTGCGCGGGAAGCTGCAGACAATGCGTGAAGAAAAAATGCGTCTATGGCATTTTCAAGGACAATTATCTCCACATGACCACAATGGCTGAACCGCAATACCTCTATACCTGCAACAGCTGCTTTCGCTGCGTTCAAGAGTGCACCAAGGGGATTTTTTCCAGGGTAATCAATCCTGAATACCGGACACTTGGAGATGATTACTGGACACCCGATATCCTCCACCACACCTGGTACCAGGCCCATACCGGCAGCATACCGGTTTCCGGTTCCGGGTATCGGGGGCCGTTCGTGGGCAAAGGATTTGACTCCATGTGGACGGACATGTCGGAAATCGTTCGACCCACAAGGGACGGTATTCACGGTCGGGAGTATATCAATACTTGCATTGAACTTTCCCGAAGGCCTTCCAGGCTGCGGTTTAACAGCGACATGTCCCTGGCCATGGAAGTTCCACCCATATTCGAAATACCGATCCCCATCTTGTTCCAGCAGCCCTCTTTCGGCGCCCCGGGGAGAAATACCATGGTTGCAATGGCCAGAGCCGCCAATGCCATAGGGACCATGATGTTTATAAGGGCGGATGATTTGAAAGAGGACATCAGGAAGTATGCCGAAAATATCATCCCCTGTGTAACAAAAGAAAACTACCCGGAGCACAGTGATTTTCTGAAATCCTGCAAAATGGTGGAAATCGCCTACGAACCCGGAATCGCTGAATCGTTTGAGAAACTGCGCAGCATCAACCAGGAGCTTTTCATTGCTGTCGGCGCCCCTCTGGACAAAGACGCCTCATCCATCGCAATAGCGCTTGCCGATAGCGGTGTCGATACCCTTCACTATTATGCGAACAGCCATGGCAGGGAAATCGGTGCGAAAAATCCCCGTTTTTTGAAAGAGATGATCCGGGAGATACACCTGGCCCTGGTAGATCTCTCCCGCCGACAGCAGCTCAATCTCATTTTTTCCGGGGGGATTGCCATGGCCGAACATGTCAACAAGGCGATTATCTGCGGGGCGGATGGCGTGGCCATCGACAGCCCGCTGCTTATCGCCATGGAGTGCCGCATGTGCTACCGTTGTAAAGATGGCCTGTCATGCACCGCCACTCTCGAAGAAATTGACCCTGATTTTGGCCGTGACCGGATCATAAATCTGATCGGTGCCTGGCGCAACCAGATACTTGAAATGCTCGGAGCCATGGGAATTCGGGAAGTCCGCCGGCTGCGCGGCGAAGTCGGTCGCTCCATGTGGTTCGAGGACCTGGAAAAAGAGAACTTCGGCCCGATATTCGGAGAAAGAAAAGTTCCGCCGATTTCCTGAACAGGCCCATTGATAAAAATATTTAATTTTTCAGCAGGATAACTCATGAGTAAACCTACCGCGAAATATAAGTTACCCGAAACCGTGAACACGCCTTCAAGGTTTCGAAACACTATTGGAAAATATACCATCAAAAGAAATTCCCGCTGTACTTCCTGCGGTCTCTGCGCTGAACTTTGTCCGCATGGAGTCCACCGGCGGTTCGATGCCTATTCGAAACCATTTCGGCCCATTGATCATAAATGCATCGGACCGGATTGTAAGCAAAACGACTACTTCTGTATTGACCGGTGCCCCGAAAAAGCGTTGACCCTGCGCAAGAACCCCCTTCTCGAGACGCTGGGGGACTACCGCTGGACAGCCGAAATGCTGTTGGGCCATTTTGAGATGGCCGAAACAGGCGAGCTACCCAATGTCAACCTTGAGTACAACCTGGGAAATTCCGGTGGTGGTTTCGACAAAATTCGATTTGTCC
>CAZKYZ010000189.1:0-7538 GCA_964557055.1 uncultured Desulfobacterales bacterium | reverse complement strand
AAAGCGTATGCGTTTCACCCAACGAAGTCATCTGTCACGGGATACCCGGGAAACGGGTATTGAACGATGGCGATATTGTCAACATCGATGTGACACCGATCCTGGACGGTTACTACGCCGATGCCAACATAACTTTTTTTGTCGGTAACCCGGGCCCGGATGCGAAACGAATCGTCGACGTCACCCGCAACGCATTAAAGCAAGGGCTGGCAATGCTGCGACCGGGAAATACAATTGGGGATATCGGCTGGGCCATTCAGCGCTATGCCGAAGGTGAGGGATGTTCGGTTGTTCGGGAATTCGTAGGGCACGGTGTCGGTTACGAATTCCACGAACCGCCCCAGGTACCTCATTACGGTAAAAAAGGAGACGGTATCGTCCTGGTACCCGGGATGGTTTTTACCATTGAACCCATGATCAACCTGGGCGGCAAAAACCTCTATGTCCTGGACGACGACTGGACTGCCGTAACGGCAGACGGCAGCCTGTCTGCCCAATTTGAACAGACCGTAGTCATAACAGAATCCGGCTTCGAAAGCCTTACCCCATTTGACCTATAACCCGTCAGACATTTCGCTTTCAATGTAATACATGGTGGCCCCGATCGGGGCAAAAGACAGGAAAAGAATGTTCACCAGTGGAATCAGAAAGAGAAGACCGAATCCCAGGTGAAAAAAAACTGTCTTTCGCAGGAATGCAAACCGGTCGCCGAATGAAACCAGTCGACGGGCCGGTACCAGATCGGTGTTGTCCCAGGCTAGAAAAATCGCGGCGACGGCAGATGATGCAAGGGTGATAACCGGGCCCAGGGGAGTCAGCAACCCTCCGATAACAATAAAAAGGGTAATCACCAGTGGAATCAGCGTCCTGGGTATTTCCTGCCGGATAAGAAAAAAAAGCTGGGTCAGAATAGTGGCATTTTCCGGATTCATTGTCCGGCCCGAAATCATCTTTTCGGTAATCCGGGACATGAGATCCATAATGAATACACAAAAAAAGATCTGAGCAACCAGGTAGGCCACCAAGGTGGAAACCGCCAGCAACATAAGCGTGACTGTCCAGGATAGAATATGCCACAACCAGACCAGCCATCCACTTTCGGGCATACTCCAGATGAGGTTTACAATATCGGTATGATGGGCCAGAACCAAACCTGCCCCAAGGCCGGTGATCAGGATGACCGCCGCAAAGCGTGTCAAACCAAGGGCCAGGAGCTTCGGTGTTTTTAACCCTATAGCCAAACCTCTGATATTATACTGTATACCTTTAAGAAACCCCATATTTCTTTTCCTCTTAACCGGGTCGGATAGCATCATTCCCATAACGTATCTGTCCGCCAATAGCAACCGTTTGCGGATGGTAACTAGTGTCCATCCAGAAATGGTAGATTTTGGTTCGGAGCAAGGCCTGAGCGATTTTGAAACCGGAGGCATAGCGGGCTATGTTGAGGATTACAAAAGAGCGAAAACGCAGCTCCGGGCCGAAAGATGCCGTTTATGGATGGAAACTATATAGCTTACCCAAAGAACCCTTGCAAGTAGCTCGTCCCGGAAGCCTCCTCGGGTACCTTTTTTTTTGCCATCGGCAGCACCGAATGGCAGTAGACTCTATGGATGTTTGGTGCTATGATTACGTAATTTATCCTATTTTATCAATAAAAACGGTGTAATGCTTCCGAGGTATGAATGCTATACAATCTTTTCTTTTTTGTGGCCGGGCTGATCCTGCTGTACTACGGGGCACGATGGCTGGTAAACGGATCGGCATCCCTGGCGGCTTCCCTTGGGGTGACGCCACTGGTCATCGGACTTACCGTTGTTGCCTTCGGAACTTCTGCTCCGGAGCTGTTTATCAGCGTCGTTTCTTCCATCAAAGGGAAAAGCATGATTGCCATCGGAAATGTTGTGGGAAGCAATATCTGCAACATCACTTTGGTCCTGGGAATCGCCGCCGTGTTGATGCCCATCCAGTGCAACCCTAAGGTTATACGCCGGGATATTCCGGTTATGATAGCTGTTTCACTGTACGTCCTGCTTATCAGTTTTAACGGGACGATCGGACGGATTGAAGGTGTCTCTCTCTTTAGTGGCATTGTTGTGTATACCATCGCCAATTATTATATAGCGGCGCGTCAAAAAATCATTCCGCATAACGAGGTGGTGATGGAGATCATCGAACCGTCTCGTCCAGCGGCTTTCTGGAATACCCGTCCGGGACAGATCCTGCTGATTGTTCTGGGAATCACCGGTGTCATAACCGGCGCCGACTTTCTGGTCGACGCAGCGGTAGTCATTATGAAGACTTTCGGCGTCAGCGAAAAATTCATCGGGTTGACCATCGTGGCACTGGGAACATCCCTGCCCGAGTTGGCGACCTCCGTTGTTGCGGCCTTAAAAAAAGAGATGGACATCAGTATCGGCAACCTCGTAGGCTCCAATGTTTTCAACCTGCTCTCTGTTTTGGGGGCTACCGCGATGGTCCGGCCGATAACGATACCCGGCGGCTTTTTCGGCAGCGGGCTGTTTATCGATTACCTAGTTATGCTGTTTACCAGCAGCCTCCCGTTACTGATGGCCCGTAAAACGCATACATTGAATCGCGGCAGCGGTATCCTGCTGTTAGTCTCCTACACCGGATATATCGTCTGGCTGGTAATAAAATCCTGAACCACGCGGTGCAATTATAAAAGGGAGTGAGTCATGAAATATAGAGTCGTTGTCTGTTTGCTGGTCACGATGATTTGGGCATGTGCCGGGCCTTCGGTCAAACTGTTCACCGATGCGTCGGATCCGTTGCAGGAATCCGTGCTGGAAGGCACCGCGAGAGAAAAAATCCTGGTGGTCTCTATTGACGGAGAAATCAGTACCAGCCCCAAAAGCGGGCTGCTGAAAACCAAACCCGCCGTAGTGCAGGAGGTGGTTTCCCGTCTTCGCCTTGCGGAGAATGACAAAGATATCAAAGCGGTCTTGCTGAAAATTGATTCCCCCGGCGGCGGTGTCACCGCCAGCGATATCCTGTACAACGAAATCGTGCGCCTGAAGGAAAAAACCGGCTTGCCAGTTATTGCGGTAATGATGGGCCTGGCCGCCTCCGGCGGATATTACATCGCTCTTCCGGCGGACCTAATCATTGCCCATCCGACTACCGTAACCGGATCGGTGGGCGTTATCTTCATGCGTCCTGTTGTTTCCGGGCTCATGCAGAAAATCGGAGTGGACGTGGAGATCAGCAAGTCCGGAAAAAATAAAGATATGGGCTCCTTCTTTCGCCCGGCAACCGCCGAGGAACACCGTATGCTCCAGGAGTTGACCGGCCGTCTGGGGGAACGTTTCCTGTCCCTGGTCAAAAAGCACCGCAACCTTTCTGAAAGTGCCCTGGAAGATATTGCCACCGCCCGTATCTATATTGCCGAGGAGGCCAGGGATATCGGCCTTATCGACCAGATTGGATACATCCCCGATGCGCTTGACGAAGTCAGGCGGATAGCGGGTCTTCCGAAAGACTGCCGGGTTGTTGTTTACCGGAGAACCGATTATCCGGATGACAATTTTTACAACACCGCCGGCACGGCAGCTCCAGAGACAGGGGGGATCCACCTTGATTTACCCGGAAACGTGTCCAAACTACAGGCCGGGTTCTACTACATGTGGCTCCCGGGGGGAACCTATTAATTATGAACACGCCTGATTCAGACGAACAAGACGGCCTGTTGTCCATCCCTTCCGACCTGGAGTCTGTGGGAAGATACCGTATCGTCAAGAAACTCGGCCAGGGGAGTGCAGGGGTCGTCTTCCATGGTATCGACCCTTACATCAAGCGACAGGTGGCCATCAAGCTGTCACGCATGACAACAAACAAGGCTCGTGAAAGGTTCTTTACCGAAGCACAGAATACCGGCTGCCTCAACCACCCCAATATCATCGCCGTTTACGATGTCGGACTCCACCAGGACTTTTGCTATATTACCATGGAATGCGTTGAAGGCTCCACACTCGAAAAATTCTGTCTCCCCGAAAGCCTGCTGCCCCTGCAGAAAGTGATGGGGATCGTTCTAAGCGTCTGCGACGCCCTCGACTATGCCCACAATCGGAAAATCATCCACCGTGACATCAAGCCATCCAATATCATGCTCGATAAGGACGGCCGTACCAAAATCGCGGATTTCGGAATCGCTCAAATGACAGAGAAGACATCCGAAATTGGTGTCTGGGGTACCCCCAGCTACATGCCCCCGGAACAATTAAAAGAAGAACCTTATGGAAACGAAAGTGATATCTTCTCGCTCGGGTGCGTCATGTACGAATTGCTGACCGGAAGGCAGGCCTTTCCCGGCGAAAACAATTTTTCCATTATGTACAAAATCACCAACGAGTCCCCTGCCCGTATGGCTGAGATTCGACCGGATCTTCCTGAAATTTTCGATAAAATTCTATCCAAGGCCATCGCAAAAAACCCCAAGGAGCGATACCAGACCTGCATGGATATGGCCTACGATTTGCGGGTGGCCCTGAGGGGCCTTGCCGTAAGCGCAAAAGATGAAAAAATCAATGACGCCTTTGATTTCATTCATCACATACCATTTTTCACCAATTTTACAAAAGAGCAGCTTAAAGAGCTGGTTGCAGCCAGCAACATCATTAAAGTTCCCAAGGGGAAAGTGGTCGTTGCGGAAGGCGATATCAGCGACGCGTTGTATATTATCCTCAGCGGGGCGGTGCTGGTGCTCAAGGACGGCAGCCGGATCAACACCATCACGGTGGGTGACTGTTTCGGGGAGATGTCTTACCTGTGCGGGCAAGCCCGTGCCGCCACCGTCGAAGCGGACACCGACTGTATTCTTATGCGTGTCAGCGCGGCACTTCTGGACCGTTCCCCGGAATCCGTACAACTTCTCTTTTTTAGAAATTTCGCCATCACGATGGTCAAACGACTTGCAGCGGGAACAATCAATAAGCAGTAATACGTATAAATTAAAGATATTATATCGATATTTCTTCGGCATTACACATATTGCTTTGGCAAATCGCCCGTGATATGATACAAAGCCATTTAGTTTTAAAAGAGAACAGTAGCACTAACAACAAAAAGCCAGGTTGACGGTGGAAAACAAAACAGACCGCCGCAAAAAAGAACGGTTCCGAATCGACGGGGATGCCCTGGTCAAAATCTACCAGTCACGTCTGTTTAACCTGCTGAAGCCCAAGGTCGTTGAGTATGGACCCATCGTGGACATTTCCTCATCAGGCGTGTCGGTAATCTACGTGGATAGGGAAATGCGGCCGGTGACACCCAAAGAAATGGCCATCACCTTGCCGGACAGCAGCTTCCGAATCGAAAACATCGCTTTTACAACCGTATCGGATTATAAAGTTTCGGAAACAGAGGATCGGCAAAGTGTCCGCCGCCGAAGCATGCGGTTCGACAAACTGACGACAACCCAGGCCAGCCACCTCAGTCACCTGCTGGATCATTACGCCAAAAACAAGCTTGATTCCGGAAAAGAGTAGATCTTCCCCTGGGCAGCTCCTGCCGTCAACGGCTGCCGGTTTCTTCCCGGTATCGTTTGATGATGTATTTTCCGGGAAAAACGGGAAGCGCCAGATACGACAGGGTGTCTTTTTTGAAAACCTGAAGCAGTTCATCAAAAACCATCGCTTTTTCCGCATCATCCACGAAAATCCGCTCCTTCTTCATTTCAAAAACGGTTTCCGGACCCAGCACCTGTCGAATCTCGTCCGGGGTGGCAGGCATGTCGGGACCGTCCTGAAAAACGCTGTCGTCAACAGGAACTGTCAGCCGCGCGACCAGGGATATTTTCCATCGGTCGGCGGTCATTTTGATTGAGCTGTCATAAATTTCCAGCTTGCACCGGTTGTCCAGGCAAACGGTTTCCAAGGGTTCATCGGTCATTGTTAAACTCCCCGGTATTGCGTTACGGCTTACAGCTGAGCAGGCTGCTCTCCTTCTTTTACCGTCACGTATTTTGAAACCGGATTCTGTTACAGTGTAATTTTCATCCCCATCAACGGCCACAGCACCTTTACAGCAAAACCGGTGACCAGCATCAGCAGAATGCTGGCCGGAATGCCGTACAGAAAAAATTCCGCCGTGGTGAACTGTTTGGAGTCATAAGCAATGGCATTGGGCGCCGCACCCACCAGCAGCAGAAACGGCATACCGGCAGTGACCAGGGACGTAAAAAGAATGACTTCGCCGGCCACCCCGAGATAGGGAGCGATAACCAGTGCCACCGGAAGCGAAATGGCAATTGCCGCCACATTCATGATGAAATTGGTCATCATCATCACAAAAAAAGCGATGCTCATGACAAAAATAAACCAGTTGGCCTCTTTGAACATGGCCAGCCAGTTGATGGCCATCCATTCGGCCGCCCCGGTATCCCACAGGCAAAAACCGATGCTCATGGCACCGGCAAACAGCAGAATAATATTCCAGGGTATCGATTCCAGGTCATTGATATCCAGAATTCCGGTGACAAAAAAGAGCACCGTGGACAACAGGATAACAGCGGTTTTGTTCGGCGGTACAAACTCCGGAATGAATGCCTGCATGATCGCAAAAACAGCCAGTGCGATGATGCATGTCATGACGATAGAAGCGGCCAGCACTTCCTTTTTGGTAATCCCGCCCAGGTTTTTATACAGCCCCTTGGCTTTTTCCTTGAGGCCGGGAATGGAACTCTTTTCCGGCTTGGCGACCACCATGAAGAACCCCCACAACACAAAGGTCATCAGCCAGCCCACCGGGAACATATAATAGGAAAGTTCGAAAAAACCGATATCCTGCCCCATGACGTCTTTGAAAAATCCAATAGCGACGGCTCCGCGGGCGGCCCCCAGAAGGGTCACGATGGATCCGGCGCCGGCCACGTATGCCATACCGATAAACAGGCCCTTGCCGAATTTGGTCCGTTTGTCGCCCTCACCATAAAGGGAGTAAATGGCCACCAGTAGGGGGTAGATGGTGGCCGCCACAGCGGTATGGGCCATGATGTGGGTCAGGGCTGCGGTCACCAGAAAACAGCCCAGGTAAATCATGCTGGTTTTCTCGCCGACGATGGACAGCATTTTATAGGCCAGTCGTTTGGTGAGCCCCACCTTGGTGAACACCAGGCCGATGACGATGGAGCCGAAAATAAACATAACCGATGGATCCATGAAATCTTTGAAAGCGACGCTGGCCGGACGGATTAGAAACAAGGCCTGCAGTGCACCGATCATCAGACTGGTTATCCCGATGGGCACGACTTCAAAAACCCACCAGGTGCCTGCCAGCAAAAATACCGCGATAGCCCCCTTGCCTGCTATGCTCAGGGCAAAATGTTTCCCGGCCGGATCGACTGCATCCGGCCACTGGGGCGAATAATAAACAACAAAAAACAGAATCACGCCCGTAAAGAGGGCAGCCATTTTTCCCCATTTTATGCCGGAAGTCCCACCGGTGGTCATGTCAGCACTAGTCATTCAAAAAGCCTCCTGTGTTGATTTGCGGGCCCGTGCCTGCCTGATGACATAGAT
>CAZKYZ010000188.1:0-7540 GCA_964557055.1 uncultured Desulfobacterales bacterium | reverse complement strand
AACAATAAATAATGATTTGCCGGCAGGCTTAGTTGGAATCCGCCGGATCGTATGATAATCCGATCCGGCGCTGCAACTATCGTAGGACGGGGGATCATCTATTGGCCAGGCTGTACCGAATTGAGCAGTTCGTTTCAAAATTGCTTGAAGCGATCATTACCTTTTTCTTTTTTATTATATTGAGCCTTACCATTACCATGGTCATCATGCGATACGGGTTCAACTCCGCGATTATCGGCGGCAACGAGGCAATGGAGTACCTGTTCATTTACACGACTGCCCTTGGAGCGGCCATAGCAATCGGCAATGATGGGCATATTAAAATCTCTTTCCTGATCGATAAGCTTCAGCCGCCTTCCCGCAAATTCATCAATATCATTAACTACCTGCTGATCAGTTTTATCAACGTCGTTATGGTTTGGTACAGCTTTCCCTGGATCCTTTCCACCGGTTACTTTGAGTCGCCGGTTATGCGGATTCCCAACTGGGCTGTCCAGATAACCGTTCCCATCGGATGCTTTCTTGCCATTCTATTCTGCCTGAACCACATTGTCCTGGAATTTCTGGATGATAAACTTTCCGCGGCACAGAAGGGAAAACAATGATTATACTGTTAGCCAGTCTGGCCGTGTTCCTGATGATTGGAATTCCCATTGCCTATTCGCTAGGCCTGTCCGGATTTCTCTATTTCGTCTTTGAACACCCCGAACTTGTATCCATCCTGCCCCCCCGCTTTCTGGCCGGGATGGACTCCTATGCCATGATCGCGTTGCCCCTTTTCGTGCTCATGGGCCTCTTGATGAATGCCGGGGGAATTACCACCCGGCTTATCAATTTCAGCCTGTTGTTTGTAGGACGCTTTCGGGGAGGATTAGGGGCCGTAAATGTTTTTGCCAGCATGATATTCGGCGGCATTTCCGGGTCCTCCGTATCCGATACTGCGTCTATTGGTGCAGTCTTGATTCCGGAGATGAAGAAAAAAGGGTATACTGCCGAATTCGCCAGCGGCATTACGGTGGCTTCCTCAACAATGGGCATGATTATACCGCCGAGTGTTCCCATGATCATTTATGCCCTGGTATCCGAAGAATCCGTCGGAAAACTATTTCTGGGCAGCCTGATTCCCGGTGTTATGATCGGCGTGCTGATGCTGGCGATTACGTTGATTGTATCGTACGCCAAAAAATACCCGCGCGAAGAGGTTTCGTTGACCGGCAAAGAAAAAATTGTCACCGCAAGACAATCGCTACTGGCTATCATTATGCCGGTCTTTGTTGTCGGAGCCGTCGTTTTTGGAATCGCAACACCCACGGAATCCGCAGGGCTCGGCGTTCTCTATGCGTTCATTATCGGAATATTTGTCATCCGTGAGTTGAAAATCAGACAGATTCCGCCCCTGATGCGTGATGCCATAGCAACCAGTGCAAACGTTATGATCATCATCGCCCTTTCAAAACTCTATATCTGGATTCTTGCGCTGGAAAGGATTCCGCAGGCAATGGCGCTTTTTATTTCCGGTTTGGAGCTGCCCGTCTTTGTCGTATTGTTGTTGATCAATTTCATTATTTTAATTACCGGGACTTTCGTGGATGTCAGCCCGGCGATTCTGTTGCTCACGCCGGTCTTTTTGCCGGCCATGGGTGTATTGGGAGTTTCCCGTATTCAGTTTGGTGTAATACTGATTTCAGGATTGGCCATCGGCCTGGTGACACCACCAGTGGGCATGTGCCTGAACGTTGCTTCGGCAATATCAAAACTTGGCATCGGCACAATATTTCGTGCAGCCCTGCCGTTTCTCTTGGCCAATATTATAACTTTGATATTAATAACTTTTATTCCGCAACTGAGTATGTGGCTGCCCTCAATTGCTTTTGAATAATGACAAATTGAAAGGGGTATACGGAATGGAAATTCGCAATGCCATACATCCGGAACATGCCGCGATGCTCGACACAGATGAACTGCGCGACCAGTTTTTAATCCAGGACCTTTTCAAACCGGATGAGATTAGACTGGTGTACAGCCATTTTGACAGGCTGATTGTTGGTGGTGTTTGCCCGCTAAACCCGCAACAACTTGTGGTAGATGAAAAGATCATCGGTTCACCCTACCTTTTGAAAAGAAGGGAACTGGGTGTGATCAATATCGGTTCCTCAGGTGTCGTTACCGTCGACGGAAAAAAATTCGAACTGTCTTCCAAAGACGGGTTATATGTCGGAATGGGAGCTGAAAAATTGGAATTTTCGAGCGCCGACAAAAACAGCCCGGCCCGTTTTTACTTCAACTGTGCACCCGCACACACGAATTATCCAACATCCAAAGTCACTTTCAGTGAAGCCGAACCGATCCAAATGGGCGAAATGGAACAAAGCAACAAAAGAACAATCCGCAAATATATTCATCCCGATGGGATAAAGAGCTGTCAACTGGTCATGGGCGTTACTAGTCTTGAAACCGGCTGCGTCTGGAATACAATGCCCGTTCATACCCACCAGCGGCGGATGGAGGCCTATTTTTATTTCAGCCTGAAAGAAGATCAGGTCGTTTTCCACTTCATGGGCGAGCCTTCCGAAACCCGTCATATTGTGGTCCGAAACGAAGAAGCGGTACTGTCTCCGAGCTGGTCCATTCACTCCGGGGCCGGAACCGGCAACTATACCTTTATCTGGGGAATGGTCGGCGAAAACCAAACCTTCACGGACATGGATGCGGTACCCATGAAGGAACTGCAGTAAAAAGATAAATTATTTTCCCTTATCGAGCATCCCGAGAACCAATCGGGTGACATTTTCCGTCACGACCAGGCAAACCGATTGAACCAGATTCTTCTCAACGAAAAGTTCCATTCCTTCCGGAGTGCCGATATCACACCCCAGGAGATTGGTGCATTCACAGGTACCGTGTTCCTTCTCGAAGGTTTCAATCAGTTTCTGCACGGCATTGTAGCATCGCTCCTGATCGTCTTCCGGCCGATCCCTGCCGAATACTAACCCCAGGACCATGATACCTCCGGTAAGTGCTCCGCACAGTCCCGATGTCCGCGACATACCGCTGCAAAATCCGGTCGCTATTCTTGGTATATAACCGGTGATGACAATCCCCGGCTTTCGGCCACCGCCGTCAGCACGCTCTCGGCACAAAAATAACCTGATTCAAAAAGCTCTCTTCCTCTTTTGCCATCCAACTGCATTGTGAAAACTCCTTATCCTGATTTGCATTGTTTGTTTTTTTTGCCCTTCTCAACAATCATTTCGGCTGCCATATGTTCCACAAACACACACAGGCTGGACTGGACGCTTTTCCTCTGCGATGCCGGAATTCGTTCGAATACGGAAGCAAAAAAGCGGTCATTTTCCCGGTTGATGCCGGAACACGCTTTTTCCCCTTTGGTTGTCAGCGAAAGCCGCGTAATTCTCCGGTCGGCATCATCCGTCTCGCGCTGCACAAGGCCTGCTGCAAAGAGGTTTTCCACCGTACGGCTGAGGGTGCTTTTGTCGAGCCCTAATTTTCCAGCCAAATCCCCCGTGGTGGCAGGCTGGAACGCTTCGATTTCCAGCAGTACGTGGCACTGGGCGACGGAAATACTGCAGCCGCAGCTGGTGCTCCTGTTCCTGGCGTTGATCAGTCGATCCATATGCCGCACGGTTTCTCGGAGCAATCGAGTGCTGTCTATATTCATATGATTGTCTGCCTTTAGTTGTAAGTTACAACCTTTGTGGTTTACAACTTGATGGATGTCAATAAAAATCGGGGCCTCGATGTTATCACCCTTGCTGAAACAGGAACAGGCTTACAAAACTGGTGTACTTATTTATACAATTTGATGCCGCAGACGGAATCGGGAAATATCGACTTGACAGGCGTAATGATTTGATTTAATGGTTCGTATGCGAAGGAGTTGACATGACCACGTACCCCAATATTCCCGATTGCACCATCTTTCTACTGGCCAAGGCCTACCAGAAAGCTCATCGTCAGTTTAAAAAACGGTTGCATCCATATAAATTGACAAATCTTCAGCACCTGGTACTGGAGGGGCTCTGGTACCGGAAAGGCCTGACCGCCGCCGAACTTTGCAAAATGCTGGTCCTGGATAAAGCCACTTTGTCCGGCGTGCTGGACAGGATGGTGGAAGCCGACTGGATCCTGAAACAGCAGGACTCCGATGACGGCCGCCTTACCCGCCTCTACCCGTCGGAAAAGGCCAACGAAATGAAAAAAAAGTTGATCGACGAACGCAAAAACGCCAACCAGGAATTGCTGCAGGGCTTTTCCCTGGAAGAGCAGATCCTGTTCAAAAGGATGTTGAAAGATATTGCCTGATTTTTTTTGTTTTACACGTTCGCATACAAACTGTTTAAGCGATCGAATACCGTCACAATTTACGGGAGGAAATTATGCTGTTACACCCCAAAACAGAAACTTTTGAAAACCTGGATATACGTTCCCGCGAAATAATGCAGAAAACCATCGATTTTTTCGAACAACGCGGCAAAGCCCGGTTGAAGCAGGACTATCACGAACGTGCATGGTACGCGGATTTCATCGAATTCATAAAGAAGAACGAAATCTTTGCCACGCTCTTGACCCCTTCGGAATATGGGGATGGCAACCCGGATGTCCGCTGGGACACCTGTCGCAACTGCGCTTTCAACGAAATCCTGGGGTTTTACGGACTGCCGTACTGGTACACCTGGCAGGTTTCGATTCTGGGTCTGGGCCCTATCTGGATGGGGCAGAATGAAGCCGTGAAGCACAAAACGGCGAAGTTTCTGAAGGAAGGGGCTATTTTCGCTTTCGGCCTTTCCGAGAAGACCCATGGCGCAGACCTCTACTCGTCGGAGATGACCCTGACCAATCTGGGGAACGGAAAGTATGCAGCCGACGGCGGCAAGTACTATATCGGCAATGCCAACAAAGCGGCCCTGGTATCCACTTTCGGAAAAGACTCGGAAAGCGGGGACTATGTGTTTTTTACCGTATCCCCGGAGCACGAAAACTTTGAGCTGGTAAAAAATGTCGTCAATTCGCAGAACTACGTAGCCGAATTTAACCTGAGCGGCTATCCCGTCGAAGAAACGGATATCCTGTCCAAGGGGCGGGATGCCTGGGATTCCTCCCTGAACACCATCAATGTCGGCAAATTCAACCTGGGTTGGGCATCTGTCGGCATCTGCACCCATTCTTTTTACGAAGCCATTACCCATGCCTCACACCGCATCCTTTATGGAAAGAAGGTCACCGACTTTCCGCACATCCGCCAGCTGTTCACCGATGCGTACACCCGTCTGGCGGCCATGAGACTTTTTTCTTCACGGGCCATTGATTACCTGCGCTCCGCCTCGACCGAAGACCGGCGCTACCTTCTATATAATCCCATTGTAAAAATGAAAGTGACCACCCAGGGAGAAGAAGTGATCAACCTTCTCTGGGATGTCATTGCTGCCAGGGGATTCGAGAAAGACATGTATTTCGAATCCGCCGCCCAGGATATCCGGGGCCTGCCCAAACTGGAAGGAACCGTTCACGTCAATATGGCCCTGATCATAAAATTCATGGCCAACTACTTTTTTAACCCGGCCGTCTTTGCCGAAATTCCGCCTCGCAGGGATCCCGCAAATGATGATTTCCTGTTTGCCCAGGGCCCCACGAAAGGGTTGGGCGGTATCCGTTTTCACGACTACAACATCGCCTACAACAGTGTAGGCCTTCCCAATGTTCACATTTTTCAGGAGCAGATAGAAGTGTTGAAGCAATTTCTGCTGGAGTCACCTCCCGAAAAGGAACAGATCGCGGATATCGGCTACCTACTCACCCTGGGAGAAATTTTTACCAATGTGGCTTATGGTCAGCTGATCATCGAAAATGCTGCCATTGAGGAAATGTCGGATGATTTACTGGACCAGATTTTCGATTTCATGGTTCGGGATTTTTCCGCCTATGCGCTTCAGCTCTATGCCAAAACCAGCAGTACCGAAAAACAGATGGCGCTTTGTCTGAAAATGATCCGGAAAGCGGTGGTCGATCACAAACGCTTCAACCGTATATGGGAAGCGGACATCAAACCGCTGGCAGATACGTATGAAATGAATCCATAGAAGTGGTTTCAATGCCTCTGGTCTGATGGGGCGTTTGCTGATTTGGGACTTATGATTGGTCAGGGCCCGGCGGCAGCTCTACCCATGATCTCCTGCGGGAACTGTCCGACAGGGCTTCGATCACACGCATATTGGCCATCGCATCCGCCAACGGCGTCGGGACGGGCTTAGCCTGCAAAATCGCCTCGGCGAACAGATCTCCCTGGACGGTATACTGGTCACAGGCATCCAAAACGATTGTATCCGTGTGGTCACCGGACTGGTGCCATATCCGGACGGGTTTGTCCGGCGGCGCGTTGAACGGAATTTCGATTTCAATCCTGCCCTCATCACCAAAAATCAAAACACGCTGGTACGGCGACAGTTGGGTCGAACAGGTAAAAGAGGAAACACAATCTCCGAAGTCCAGAATGCCCGATGCGAATCGATCGGTCTGAAATTCGGGATCTTCCCGAATCAACCCGCAAACACGGTTCGGTTCGGCTCCGGTTAAAAACCGTGACAGCGAGACACAATAACACCCGATATCCAAAAGGCCGCCGCCGCCCATAGACCGGCTGTTGCGAATATTGCCCGGATCGACGTTGAAGTACGAAAAAACGGATTGAATGGCATACAGCGTTCCGATCCGCCCAGCCGTCACCAGGTTTCTGGCCGTTTCCCACTGGGGGTGGAAACGATACATGAAAGCTTCCATGATCTTTAGGGCTGGGTACCTTCTGGAAGCTTCGTACAATCGGATGGCACCATCGGCATCGCAGGCGAGCGGTTTTTCACACAATACGTGCTTTCCGGCGGTAAGGGCACGAATGGACCAGTCCACATGCAGATGATTGGGAAGCGGGATGTAAACGGCATCAATGTCCGGGTCATGCAGCAACCGGTCGTAACTTCCATATGCCTTTGGAATGGCCAGGCGTGCGGCGACGGACTGCGCCTTTTCCCTCGAACGGGAAGCGATGGCATCGATGCGACAATAACTCCCTTTCTGCATGGCCGGTATCACTTTTTCCACACCGATCGCAGCCGTACTCAATATTCCCCATCGAATTTTCATTTTACGATTTCCCCCTCTATAACGGTTTCCCGCCAGAAAAAACCAGGATGGAACAGCAATCTAACTTCCCGGACCCTAAACGGAAAATCCCCGGCAGACAAGTAAAATCGTTTGCCGCCGCGCACCTGTTGCATTATCGGCACCAAAACCAATTGGATGTTGCAAACAGACCCGGCCGGATCGGAAAAAATCATTTTCCGGATAACGATGTTGCTTCCGAAACATGCGCCCAATACAGACCCGTATAAGCAATGATAAAAAATAACAATAACGTTATATTTTCAGGAAATCCAAAACACCCTATAAAAAAATATTTATCACATATATTATAGAAGGTTAGGCTGTACACGAAAACCGGACAGGCGAGACCATTACAACCATGTTA
>CAZKYZ010000187.1:0-7570 GCA_964557055.1 uncultured Desulfobacterales bacterium | reverse complement strand
CTGCTGGAGGACAGGGATTTTGCAACGGCTTCGGCAATGTCGCCGGGTTTCATGCCAAAACGGCTCAGCGAGGGAACCGCCAATTCGGTGCAAAGCTCCCGGACCCAATCCACGCCATCTTCAGGGGCTGCATTGGGGTTGGCGGTCAGAATTTCTGCAATTTCGGCATACCGCTGAAGCGATCTGGATTGGGGATCCCGGGATTGTAGGGCGGCCACATTGGTCACCATCACCAGCGGGAGCAATCGTCCGCACAAAATGCCATGGGGAATGGAAAACATGGCGCCCACCGGTCCGGCAAAACCGTGAACAGCTCCCAGCCCGGCGTTGGCCAGGGCCAGGCCGCCGAACAGGCTGGCAACGGCCATGTCCTCGCGTGCCTGCAGGTCTTCTCCGTTTCGGAAGGCCTTTCGCAATCCGGTTGCTGCTCGTTTGAGCCCTTCACGGCAGATTCCGTCGGTCAGGGGGTTGGCTCTGTGGGAGACGAAAGCTTCCAGAAGCTGTGTGAGGGCATCCAGTCCGGTGGAAGCCGTCACCGCCGGCGGCATGGAAACCGTGAGTTCCGGATCTACGATGGCAACATCCGGCAGCAGAAATGGTCCTCTCATGCTGATCTTGACGGCATGTTCCGGTGAGGTAAGAACAGCGTTGCGGGTAACTTCCGCTCCGGTTCCGGAGGTGGTGGGGAGAGCGATATACGGGGCGGAGAGGTGGCGGGGGGGCTTTCCCTTTCCGATGACTTCCAGGTAGTCAAAGATATCTCCAGGATTGGTCAGCAGGGCCGCGATGGCCTTGCCGGCATCGATAACGGAGCCGCCGCCGATGCCGATAATTATTTCGGCGCCTGTTCGGCGGGCCTGTTCGCACCCCTTTTTTACGTCGACAATCGTAGGCTCATTCTGAATCGGGAAAATTGTGTATCGGATTTCGGCATTATCCAGTTTCCGGGTGATTGGTTTAACACGGTTTGGGTCACTGCCGGTTACAATAAGGGCGTGCTTACCGATTTTTTTGGCAATTCCGGTGAGTTCATTGGCTGCCCCGGAACCGAACAGAATGCGTTTTGCGGTGGCGAATTCGAAGTTCATGCCCTTCTCCTGAAGTTGTCTGATTTTTTCACAACACTGCTTCCCAGGGCCGCACCGATATCCTGCGCCAGAACCGGGCATTTCACTTTCAGTAAATAATAAATCGGGTATGGTTCCCGGCTGAGGGCTTCATAATTGCCCTGGCCTTTGGCGATGATCAGGTCGGCTTTCTGGAATGCCTCGATTACCGCAGGCGGAGAACGGTCCAGTTCGCATCCGGGAGCACGACCGGATTCCAGAATATCTACCATGTCGGCCAATCCGGAGGAACGCGCGTCTTCGATGGTGATGTCATTTAAAATCGGAGCACCCCGGACGATGAATGTGATGTTGACGGCGTATTCCCGGAGAATCTCTTCAATAAAGAGGCGGTCGAAAACGATCTCGCCGGCATTGTCACCCACATACACGAGTTTGCGGGCATGTGCCAATTGCTTCCACAGGTCGGAAAGGTCATTGATTCCGAGGGGATCCTGAAGGGTTCTTTTGACGGTCGCATCCACATCGAAATTGTGGCCCAGGGCACCGAAATCGATGATATTCCCGGCGATGGCGATTCGAAGGGCGGTCTCCAGACGGTTGTCGGCACGGGTGATGATACCCTGCAGTTCGGGAAGCCTGGCAACGGCAAAGCGATTACATTCCCGTTTGATTTCTTTATACGGATCGTCGACCCCGAGTTCCGATCGAATGAGTCGGTGGATATACGTGGCCATCCGAATCGGCGTGCTGTCAGGATCCAATTCGGGCAGCAGTTTCATGACGGCATTCATGACATTGCGATGAAGCGTCTCATCTGCGGTCACAATCCTTGCGGTCACGAGAGACTGACGGACAAGGCAGGGGTAGCATTCAAGGTAAGAGTTCATGAATTATGGCTTGTTTTAGGGGCACAATTGTAATATCTGTGAAAAGTACGTGTAGCAGAATCTTGCCTTTTTCACAAATGGTGAATTGTTGACCTGCGTAAATGGAGAGAAACGTGAAGGCTGCCCTTTTGCTCGATCTCGGAAAGATGGGATATAATGAATGCCTGTCCTGGCAGCATCGTATCCATTCCGCCAGAAGGGAAAAGAAAATTGAAGACTGCCTGGTCCTGGCGGAGCACCCCGAAGTATTCACATTGGGAAGACGCGGCGGACGGGAAAACATCCTGGTGTCCCAAGCGGTGCTGGCGGAGCGAAATATCGATTGTGTGCAGGTTGAACGGGGCGGGGACATTACTTACCACGGTCCCGGGCAACTGGTGGGATATCCTATTTTTGCATTGGCGGAAGCGGCCCGGGGTGTCTCCGAATTCGTGCAGATGCTGGAAAGCGTGATGCTTGCTGTTCTGGCAGAATGCGGGTTGCAGGGCCAACGCCGGGATCTGAACCGAGGTGCCTGGATCGGGGATGAGAAGGTTGGGTTCATCGGGATCGCGGTTCGCAGGGGGGTCAGTTTTCACGGTTTTTCATTGAATATCACAACGGATTTGTCCGCTTTTGCGATGATCAACCCGTGCGGTTTGACTGACACCAGGGTAACCTCCGTTCAAGAAAAAAGCGGGCATCGTATCGGAATGGATGTCGCCAGGGAAATGGTTCGGCGACAGTTCGAGACGGTCTTTGAACGGGATCTGACAGCCATTGACGCAAAAGAAATGGCTCACAAAATGGAAACATAACAAGATGACGGATTCGAAACCGATTGGAAGGAAACCGGACTGGCTGCGCAAGAGAATTTCCACCGGCAAGACCTACCGCCGCGTTCACGGTCTGCTGAAAGAGACCGGCCTCCACACCGTCTGTCAGGAAGCCCTCTGCCCCAATCTGGGGGAGTGTTTTTCCAAAGGAACATCGACATTCATGATTCTGGGGGATCGCTGTACGCGCAATTGCACCTTTTGCGCCGTTAAGCACCTGCCGCCAGATCCTCCGGATATTCATGAAGCAGATAAAGTGGCCCGGGCCGTGAAGGCGCTTCGGTTGCGCTACAGCGTGGTTACTTCCGTAACGCGGGATGACCTTCCGGACGGCGGGGCCGGGCACTTTGCAGACACCATTCATGCCATCCGCAAACGGAGCCCGGATACGAAAATCGAAGTCCTGATTCCGGATTTCGGGGGGGCCCCGGATGCCCTGGAACGCGTGATCGATGCCGCACCCGATGTGCTGAACCACAATATTGAAACAGTACCCCGCCTCTACCCGGAGGTCAGGCCCCAGGCGGATTACAGACGGTCTCTGGATATATTTATCCATACCCGCAAGAAGAACCCCCTGTTGATGACAAAATCCGGTTTGATGCTCGGGCTTGGGGAACAGGAAACGGAAGTTTTGCAAACCTTGCAGGATCTTCTGGATGCAGGTTGTAAAGTCGTCACCCTGGGGCAGTACCTGGCGCCCTCCCGAAGCCATCATCCGGTTGTGGCCTATATCCCGCCGGAGGTGTTCGATGACTGGCGGAAAACCGCCTTGTCCATGGGGTTTCAGGCAGCGGCATGCGGGCCTTTCGTTCGAAGTTCTTATCAAGCGCATGAGCTTTTCGGAGAGACCTGATCCCCATAAACGGTGCCCCGCGATCAGCGGGAACGAGAACCGCTTCTGCAGAAATTCTTTCTTGATCTAATTTATTTATTGACAGATAGTTTTAATGGTTCTATAGTTCGATATATGCCGAATAATAAAATATATGAAATGGAGCAATTCGCCGAACTGTTCAAGGCGCTGTCGAATCCGAACCGCCTGCGGATATTCCGGCGGCTGACGACCTGCTGCAAGCCGGGAACCAACTGGCTTGTGGAACCCGAAGACAAGGCCTATGTCGGGGAACTGGGAAGGGATCTGGGGATTGCAGCGTCGACGGTCTCCCACCATATCAAGGCATTGCGGCAGGCGGGGATCATTCGTACACGAAGGCAGGGTCAGAATATTGAATGCTGGGTCGATGCGGAAACCATAGAGAAGTTGAAACAATTTTTTTCTTTTTAGAAGCGGGGATTTTTTTGGGAGTATATTTCGAATTATATCGAACAATAGAAATAAGAAGAAAGGTATGGCTATGAAGAGAATAGAAGAAATCAGGGAAGCGGTTCGGGAACGGTACGGTGAAATTGCGGTAACCGGAAACAGCTGCGGATGTTCACCATCAACTTCCTGCTGCGGCAGTCCGGAAATCCCCACCGGCAAGGTCAGTTCGGCACTGGGCTATTCCCAGGATGAACTGAAAAGGGTGCCGGAAGGGTCCAACCTGGGGCTGGGCTGCGGAAACCCCCAGGCGGTGGCGTCTTTAAAATACGGTGAAACCGTTTTGGATCTCGGCAGTGGTGCCGGGTTCGATTGCTTTTTGGCGGCGGAGGCGGTCGGTGAAAAGGGTATGGTGATCGGCGTGGACATGACGGCCGAAATGGTGGCCAAAGCAAAGGAAAATGCCGAGAAGGCCGGAATTAAAAACGTCGAATTCCGGTTGGGTGAAATTGAAAGGCTGCCGGTTGCCGACAGCAGTGTGGACGTGATTATGTCCAATTGTGTGATCAATCTTTCTCCGGAAAAGGGGAAGGTATTCGAGGAGATCTTCCGTGTTTTAAAGCCGGGCGGCCGCCTGGCCGTATCGGATGTGGTTGCCACCGGGGATGTCCCGGATGCCATCCGCCGGGATATGGATCTGGTGTCTGCCTGTATCGGCGGTGCCGAACGGGTCGATATCATCGAAGCCATGCTGGGGGCTGCCGGTTTCGTGGATATCCGTTTTGACGTCAATGAAAAGAGCCGGGAGTGGATCAAAAAATGGGCCCCCGGCAGTGGTGTGGAAATGTTTCTGGCAGCGGCGATAATCGAAGCCACCAAACCATTGTAATGCACTTTTTTTGCGAGATCCAATGCGGCCACAGCTCCATCGGCCGGAAACCAGGCTGTACTGTGAAAGGAGGAGAATATGGATGCGCACACAATCAAGATTCCGGATTCAAAGGAATGGATAACCGGCATTCAGGAAAAGGCAAGGAACAACATAATCAAATATGAGGGATGCACCCAAAGTGTATTGCTCCCTTTTTTGGAAGAATTCGGTGTGGAGAAAGATCTTCTCATGCGGGCTGCCGGAGGTTTTTTCGGCGGTATGGTATCTTCCCTTACCTGTGGGGTCCACTCTGCCGGTATTATGATAATCGGTTTGCTGGTAGGTCGGACAAAATTAGAAGACGGTATAGATGGGCTGTTTCCCATGGTGATGCCGGCCCAGGAACTGATCAAACGGTTGAACCGGACAATCGGTTCCCATTCCTGCCGGGAGCTGACCGGGGTCGATTTTACGGATCTCGAAGCCGCCATGAACTACCGTCTCTCGGACGACCATCTTAAATGTCAGGGGTTCGTGGAGGCCGGCTCCGGGGAAATCGCCAGGTTTTTACAGGAGCTCCAGCGAAATGGAGACCTTTTCCGAGCGGGATAAAAAGTGGCGCCGCAATGGACCGGGAAAGACCGAAATGCCAGGGGAGAGGGGAATTTCTTGCTTATCCCGCCCCCTGCTTTGATGGTATTTATAGGGTTGACAGCGAATCGCTCTTTCTGATTAGAATACACGCTAACCTGGAGCCGTATTGCCCCGTTGATTTACCCTGAATGGCAACCCCTTATTGTTAATGGTGCGGTCAAGGAACTTTTTCCCATTACGATTGTCTAACACAATGAACCGGTCAACATTACCTGAAACAGCGCCTGTACCGGATGATGCCTCCCTTGTGCGGTCGTGTTGCGGAAACGACAGGGAGTCGTGCGACGAGTTGGTTCGACGGCATCAGGACCGCATATTTAACCTCTGTTTATGGTTTCTGGGCGATTATCAGGATGCCGATGACTGCTCCCAGGAAATTTTCCTGAAGGCTTTTGGTTCCATAAACCGGTTTCGCCAGGAAGCGTCGTTTTCCACGTGGTTATACCGGATTGCCGTGAATACCTGCCAAAACCGGCTGAAGTCTCTGGAATACCGCTATCGCAAATGGATGCATCGGCTGGACAGCACGGGTTTCGATGAAAGCGACGCTCCCGGAAAAGAACTGGCCGGCGACGGAATGTCTCCGGAGATGGCCCTGCAAAGCAAGCAGCGTTCCCAGATCGTTCGCCGGGCTATCGACACCCTTTCCGCAGATAAGAGAACCATTGTTCTGTTGCGGGATATGGAAGGACTTTCCTACACGGAGATTGCTGCCGTTACCGGGCATAAACCCGGTACAGTCAAATCGAAACTGGCCAGGGCCAGAAGGGACCTGGGTCGAAAACTGTCCCATGTTAAAGGGGTGATGTGACCATGCGGTGCAAAGATGTGACAGAGCGCCTTGCCGAATACAGTGACGGCCTGATGGAAGCGGAACTTTGCAGGGAGCTGGATCAGCACCTGGAAGACTGTCCCGCGTGTCGTGCCGATCTTGAGGCCATGCGGTTGGCGATAGATGAACTGGGGGCTGCGCATCGACAAACAGCACCGCCCGGGTTCCTGGAAAACCTGCGTTCACGGATGGACGCAACGGAAACGATTCCCCGGAAAAGATCTTTATGGGGGCCTTATTCTTTTAAAATCCCTATGCAGTTGGCGACGGCCACAGCAATGGGCGTGCTGGTCTTTTTTATGGTGAAAACGCAATTCTTTGTCGGCCCGCAGGAAATTGTTTTTCAGCGAACACAATCGACAGCTCCGCGGATAAAGGCAGGAGATTCGGCTGCAGAGGCTCCATCTCCTTTACCGAGCGCCGCAAAGGAATTTACGCCTCAGCCGCAACCTCCCGTAATCCCGTCCGAAAAAGAAACCGCTCCAACTGCAGGAAAAGCGCCGCCGCCTCCGGAGGCGATGCCGGAAGTTACACCGGCGCAACAAGTACAAAAACCGCAACCGGCAGCAAAAAAACAAAAATCAGTAGTCGCGCAAGCACCGCCGGTAGAGGAAACCGACAGGGATGAGCAGGCTGAATTTACCCCGGACCGGCAGCCGATTGTGCTGGCTGTTTTTACTTCACCTGAAAGAACGGATGCGGACAAACGGGCGGTATTACCGGCGGATGCGGAACAGCCCGGCACAGCGGTTGGCGGAGCCGGTTCATTGCAAACCGCGGGAAAGCAGGAGGCCGTTGCTTTCACAGCGCCGGCCGAGACGCCTGCTGTTGGGTCACCGGGCGCAGGGATTGAGCGCAAAGAGATGGCTGTCGAAAAAGCCGTTTCAACAGAATCGCAGGAGAATCGGCAAGAACCGGCCCTTCAAGAAAGGTCATCCGAGGCCGCTCCGGAATTTCTCAAAACGCTGGTAAAAAAGCTGAACGGCAGGATCATTTCAGCAGAAGCCGATGGTATGACCGGGGATCCGCCCTCCGTCCTGATCGAAATGCCGGGCCGCAACTACCCGATATTGGTGGATCGTTTGAAGGAGGCCGGTTATCTGCGACAGCCGGCCCCGGTGGTGGATCCTTCAACCCAGGACGAACCATTGATGGTGCGAATACTGTTGTTTGAGAC
>CAZKYZ010000186.1:0-7589 GCA_964557055.1 uncultured Desulfobacterales bacterium | reverse complement strand
TTGTACCCTTGAATCCTCGACCCCTGGAACCCTTTCTCCCAACGAATTGGGAGAAGAATCATTTCTATAAACCAATCGTGAAAATTCAGATATGTAGTTTCCATCGGCACGCATATTTTTTGTCTTACGGCTATCATTCCCTCCAGTTGCCCCGGCCCGACCCCACCCTCACCCCTCGCGCGCCCCCATTGCTATCTGCCCGAAAATCCCGGGCAGCCGGTTTTCTCCGCATGCTTGCGGCTTAAGGGATACTGGCGGCAGATCTCCGGACGGACATCGTGGATGCGGCAGCGCCACTGGTTACGGCTGGACTGGTGTTCTATAAAGGGGCATTCGGTTTCCAGGGTGCGCGTGCCCGGACGCACCCAGATGCGGTAGCGTTTTGCGCCGTCTTGGTGGGAGTATATGCCGACTCGCGCCAGGATGTCGTTCCGGCCGGCCTGTTCGAGGAGGCGGTAATCTTCTTCCGTGAAGGCGCCGTGATAGTCCAGCTCGCGGCAGCAGCGCCCGCAGCGGTGGCAGGAGAAGCGCTCCATATCGGTTTCAATGACGATACCCGGCGGTTCGGTGGAAACGGCGGCCCTCGTGCGAAACACCCGGGTACATACGGCATCAAGCAGGGCGAGATCATCCATTGCCGGCACAACCGCATCGCACATGTAGTTCACCAGCTTCACTCCCGCCAACCACGTAAGTTCCCGGTCTTTCGATGTCCGCAGCCAGAAGCCGTCTTGGCCGGATTTGTGCGAAATCACCGCTTCATCGCCGTAGAGCAGGCGCAGCAACTCACGAAACAACATCACCTGCGGTTCATACTGCCTGAAGTCCCGGCGGATTGCGTCCCGTGCCTCATCCGCAGTTAAAAACAGGGTATCTGCCATGATGCTCCTGCTTGCAAGGTATTCGAATCAATAGAAACTATACCGATATAGCCTGCCCTGGCAAACGATTTGTCTTCTTTTGATTTTATTTGAACTTTTTTAGCCGACACTGCCACTAAAAGATAAATGGCCCTGTAAAGGGAAGTGTCCTATGAAAGCATTACGAGCCATATTGATATTCTTGTCAACAATCGCTTTTTTGCCGTTACACCGGCACCCTGCTTTGCGGCCGGGAAGAAAAATTCACCTTCCGATGATGGCTCCCGGGAGGCATATCACGCTTGTCCGGAAACCCATCGCATCGTAATTCCGGTTCGACAGGCCGCCAACCTGTGTACATACCATAATTGCTGTTTGCATAACCACATGGTGAACAGAACTTAAAAAAAGTGCAAATACAGACTGTTACCATGTGTGATTACAAGGAGCTTATTTATTCTACGCGATATTTATTTCCGTAAGAAGAAATAGTTTTGTAAAAAAATTTGGGTTTTCCCCGGAATTTCGATATAATATGTATATCGGATTATCAACTTGGCGTTTACGCCCTTTTTATTGAAGACGCAAAGGGGAAACGGTTGTCAATCAAGCTACATCGACTCGATGGTGGAACCGGGGTACTCATATCCGGGGCCGGAATGGTTGATGACAATGCATACGTCACCGCCGTTGCGGTGTATCTTTCCAATGCAGAACTCCTGAGGAAATGCAAATACAATATATCGGACTTCTCTGATGTAACCGACGTCCGGGTAACAGTCGACGGCATCGAACGTGTTGTCGAACTGTGCAAGCACCTGTCTGGAGATTATCCCAAAGCGATTCTTGCCCAGGTGGGCAAACAGGACATTATCTATGGGCTTCAGCGGATGTGGGAAACCTATGCAGATGATTTACCCTGGGACGTGGAAACATTCCGGGACAGGATTACGGCCGAGGCCTGGATCAAAAAAAGGGTCGCCGAAAGATACGGCTCCCATGTAACCATTCAATTTGCTTTATCGGGTACCCCCCTGTACGAATCGAATCAGCCATCAGATTAACCGCCAGCCGGTCTTTCTGTTTCTTTTCTACCTGCAAACAGCTTTACGGTACGCACCCCGCCTTTTATTTCCCAACAAAACAATTACCGCATGCAGCTTTTATATGAGGTAGTCCTGCTAAGGAGGCCACGTTGTCCAGTCACTGGGGGGGGTGATTTCGAATTGAGAATTTGGAATATCCGAAACAACAACTGATTCTTTTTCCCCGCAGAGAATCAACACATGCTTAGGGTTTGCGGCAACCCGGAAAGATGTTTTTATAACCTTGTAAGCGCCACCACCAGCATACCCACGATCATGGCCAGAAAGACGCTTCTGGTTTTGGCCACAACCAGCACCGTGCAGCCCGCGCCGCCACACAGCCCCACCAGCCGGCGGCCAGGATACCCGGGGCCACCAGGGAAACGAGGATGCTTCCCGGCAGGGCATCCATGAAACGCTTGAAGCGCCCCGTGCGGGGCAGCCAATCCGCCAGCATAAGGCCGCCGAACCGCAGGCAGTAGGTAACCGCGGCTGCCATGAATATGGCCATCAATATGTTGGGGTCAAACGGCTTGTCCATCACCTGCCTCGATCACTCTTTTTTTGCCGCCCCCGAAAACGGTGCTGAGGGCTCCGCAGACGCCGCCGGTGACGATATACCATTTGCCGGGCAGCCACCATTCCGTCAGGATAGCCACAGCAATGGCCACAATCCAGGGAACCCAGTCTTCCCGTCCTCGCCACAGACTCACAGCCAGAGCCGTGAACACGGCCAGAAACACAAAATCGAGGGCGTATGCTTCCGGATGCCGGATAGCTGCCCCCAAACCGTGTCCCGCCAGGGTCCCGCAGGACCAGACAAAACAGAGACAGATACCACCACCCAGCAAGAACCCGGTAGTGGCTTCTCCCCTCCGGTACGCCGCCATGGTCACCGCCCAGTTTTCATCGGCCACGAGGTGCATCACGGCCGCCTTGTAAAACAATGGCCTGCCCTGAAACAGAGGATTCAAAGACGCCCCGATCAGCAGGTAACGCATGTTGATGGCCAGCACCGCCAGGGTAATCTCCAGGATGGGCAGCGGCGGCAGCCACATGTCCACCATCACGAACTGCGCGGACCCGGCAAAAATGGACAAATTCATAAGCAGCAGTTCCGTCCAGGCCACATTCTTCTGGGCCGCCAGCACCCCGAGCACGCTTCCATAGGCCGCCACACTTAGTGCCACCGGCAAATTGGCTGCAGCCCCTTTGATCAGCTGATTTTTCATAATGGTCTCCTTTATCTCAAAGACGATCTTGCCGCAAGCCGCCATTTGCGGACGGGCATCAATTAAATTGCTTTTTCAATTGATTTCCAATAAACAGAGAGAAATCAGTCGACAAGGGAATAAAAATGCCTACCGGTGCCTGCGGCGTCAACTGTGATGTCTGTCAACTCAACCTGAGAGGAATCTGTTCCACCTGCGGAAGCGGGAAAAGCGCAGAAGGCGCCAAAAAAGAAGCCGCCCAAGTGCGGATTCTGGGTTCCCCCTGCCCCATCCTGGCTTGCGCCCGCATGAACCGAATCGATTTCTGTATACGCGACTGCGACCAGTTTCCCTGCGACAATTTCGAAACCGGCCCGTACCCTTTCAGTAAAGGTTACCTGCAGATGCAACAGCGGCGACGAAAAGAAAAGCGCCCGACACAAGCGCCCAGCGGCGGTTCCTTCCCCGTCCCGGAGAACTTCTGGGCGGATCTTGCAGCAATCAGCATGGAAACACTTCGGGAAACAGCCGGGGCGAATCCGGACCCGCCGGATGGCCTGACGGTCTCTTTCCTCAACGAGGTTATCCGCGTAAACCTGAAAAACCCGGGCATCGAAAAAAAAAGGTCCGGGACATGGCAGCGGGTGGATGAACCGCTTCTGGAATTAATGGTCGTCGTCTATCTCCGAAACGCCAATTACAGCAATATCCGGAACGAGTTGATCAGTGAAAAAGATCTCAAAAATGCCCACTTTTTTCAAGGCCCTCACGCCCTGCGGACCAACCAGCTCTTGCGCCGGTTTGCCCACGACCCGGATCGATTCACACAAGCCGGCGGAAAACTGGGCGGCAGGCCCCTGCAAACGGGAGATGCCGCCTTTTCACTGCCGGTTTTTCCAAAAATTCCGGTTTCTTATATTTTGTGGGAAGGGGACGATGAGTTTCCGGCGAATCTTTCCATTCTTTTTGACCGCAGCATCGAACAGCATCTCCCGGCGGACGCCATCTGGGGGGTGGTTACACTGGTATCGGATGCATTGCTGAATGCATAGCTCCCATTATGCAGGTAAACCTTTTCATTAAGAAAAGCTGAGCGTTTACCATTTTGGAGATTTGGCGGGTGGGGCATCGGCCCGAGACAGGCGCAAGCTGAGATGCAAAATGAGTATTATCACGACAATCATCCCGATTTTTGCCGTCATCGCTTTGGGCGCCCTGGCCAAACGCCGGCATTTCATCCCTCCTGAATTTCTGGAACCGGCCAACCGCCTGGTCTATTACCTGGCCATCCCGGCCATGATTTTTCGAGCCATTTCACAGGCAACCATTGCCGCGGAATTCGACGGCTGGGTGGTTGGCATCACATTGGCATGTGTTGTCCTGGCGTTCGCACTTGGCGTAGCAGCCTCCTCTTTTTTACAGGTGCGCACTTTCCGCCGCGGCACCTTTATCCAATGCTCCTTTCACGGTAACCTCGGTTATATCGGGCTGGCGGTCATTTTCTACTACCTGGGAGACGATGGGCTGGCCCGCGGCAGCATTATCGCTGGTATGGTCATGATTCTACAGAATTTTCTGGCTGTATTCACCCTTCAGTTCTATACCAGCCAGCGGCAGCAGACTCTTAACTGGAAACTTCTTTTGGGTAGAATCGTCATAAACCCCGTTATTCTGTCTGCCCTTGCCGGCATGCTCTATTCCGCTTTCGGCCCGCCCCTTCCGGTAATTATTGATCGCAGCCTGAAAATCGTCAGCGACATGGCACTCCCCCTTGCACTTCTGCTCATCGGGGCTTCGCTCTCCTTTTCCCTGGTGCGCCGTCAATTCAGCGGCGTGCTGGCCGCCAGCACAATCAAACTTGTGGCCACCCCGGCTACTGCGCTGGTTTTGTTCACCGTGTTTACCATTCCCCCGGCAATCTTTCTCCCGGGTCTCATTATTCTTGCGTCCCCCACGGCAACCCTCACCTATGTCATGGCAAAAGAAATGAATGGAGATCCCGACTTCGCTGTAGCAGCCATTTCCATCTGCACCATCCTCTCGGCAGTTACCTATTCCGTGTGGCTTCAGTTGGCCGAATTCCTGTAGATTTGATTTCACCGGGAAAAAGGGTTACAAATCCGGCATTGCCGCCATGTCGCGCGCGATCCTCTGCCGGCGCTGTTCCAGATATGGGCTGGATTGGTTGGGGGACCACTGGTGGGGGTTTGGCAGAATACTGGCCAATCGAACCGCCTGGTCCCTGGTCAATCGGCCGGGGGCCGTTTGGAAATATTTCCAGGCAGCTGCGTCAACCCCCATAACGCCGTCCCCCCAATCCACGGTATTGAGATAAAGCTCCAGGATTCTCTCTTTGGATAACAGCCATTCCATCAATACCGTATAGTACGCTTCGGCAAATTTGCGCACAACCGTCCTGTCCGGCCACAAAAATACGGTCCTGGCCGCCTGCATGGTAATCGTGCTGGCGCCTCTCACCTTCCGATTGAACAGCAGATCCTGGAAGGCAATTCCCAACTCTGTAAAATCGAACCCGTTGTGGTGGCGAAAACGCTGGTCCTCCGCAGCCAAAACGGCCTTTTTCAGGTAGATCGATATGTCGCTGCTGTTCACCCAGTTATAGGCAGGGCTCCGATACGACTTTCCCCTGACAGCAGCCCCAATCCAGTCGAGCACCATTGGAACGGTAACCGGTGGGTTCACCAGGCGCACGGTAAACACCTCCAGAACCGTCAGGGCCACAAACATCGCCAGGACAACGGAACACCACCGCATACTGAACGTAACCACCTTTCTCAACCGGCTTTCCTTGCGGCTGCTGCGTTTTTTAGGTTTCTTCCCCGGCCCCATCATTTTCCCTTTGTGACTTGACCCGAATTCACGCGGATGATATTTAGGATAAGTAATCCAGCGATTTTACATTAATAGAAGCTGTCTCCAAAATGCATGCGCCCCGATTGTCATGACACAATTGTTCAAACCACCGCTGCGAAAGGCGACCAGTATGACCCACTCGCGGGCCCAAAATAAAGATGCCAATATATCCGTTGTGACAACCGGCCTTGTCAAGCTCGTTCTGGGCATGCCTTATGAAGAACGCAGTTCGCTGTTGAAAAAGCTCGAAAACGAAAAAATCAACATCGCTATCGTAACGGAACGCCTCCTGAATTTTATCTTAAAAATGCCTTTTGCCGAAAGAAAAGAACTGCTGGGCGAACTGGAGGAAGGCATTGCCAGAGGTAAACGCAACAATTCCCGTGAAGAATATTTCATGGACGTCGTCTTTGTCGTACGCGGCAAGGCATTCAAGGGGTTTATCAAGAACATCAGTGCCCACGGTGTATTCGTGGAAACCAGCCAGAAATTCTCCGTGGGGCAGCGCATCGCCCTTTCCTTCGCCCTGCCGAACTCACAAGAATATATAAAAATTACGGGGGATATCGCCAGAACCCTCCCGTGGGGTTTCGGCGTACGCTTCAATGAAGCCATCCGGGATTTCTTAAAAAGATACTACAAAAAGAAAAAGATGGACCTCGCAACAGGAACCCCTGAAGTGCGCCCCCCGAAAGAACAGGCGCCGTTAAAAATGCCGAAACCAGGAAGTGCTCCACAGTCCGCCCAAAATACACCGAAGCAACAGTAACGGTTTACGGAACCGCAATCGATTCACCTGTCCTGGGAACAACGGCATCGTAGCCGTTTTCTTTCAGAAAAACGGCAAACGATTCGGACTGCTCTTCCTCGCCATGAACAACAGCTATCTTTTTTATATTCAGGTTTGATTCTTTTAAAAAACGCATCAGTTCGTTTTTGTCTCCGTGGGCACTGAAACCACCGATTTTTTTGACCTGCGCCTGCAATGGGTATTCTTTGTTGAGTATCTTGACTATCGGTGCACTCCCCGATCTTCCGCTTTCCGCATAGGCCGTTCCGAGCTCCAAAATCCGCCGGCCAAGCGTGTGCTGAGCCATAAAACCAACCACCAGAATGGTGTGGATTTTGTTGTGGATTTTGTAACGCAGATGATGAAGGATCCGGCCGGCTTCACACATCCCCGACGCGGAAATGACGATATGGGATTTTTCCTCCCGGTTTAAGGCCATGGATTCTTCAACCGATTCGGTAAAGTGCAGTTGCGGCATGGCAAAGGGGTTCACGCCCCGTTCCAGAAAGGTTTTATGGGTTTCCCGGTCGTATACTTCGGGATGCTCGCCGAATACTTTGGTGAGTTTGGTAGCCAGAGGACTGTCCACATAAATCGGCACATGGGGGGTCTCCCCATCCTGATAAAGCTCGTGCAAAAAATAAAGCAGTTCCTGGGTTCGGCCGAAAGCAAAGGCCGGAATTAGAATGGAGCCGCCGCGGCCGACGGTTTCCTCAATGACTTTCTTGAGTTCGGGTTTGAGGTCTTTCACCGGCTCATGAACCCGGTC
>CAZKYZ010000185.1:4292-7613 GCA_964557055.1 uncultured Desulfobacterales bacterium | reverse complement strand
ATACTCAGACGGTACCGCTCTCTCCTCGAAATCAACGGCGTTCCCACTTGAGACGTGGCTATGGCACAAACGTTACATGGGCGGCGGTCGGCTTGATCCTGTTGTTCTGGAGCCGCTTTTCCGGGATCGTGTTGTCCGGGTCAATGTACAGTGTGGCATAATCGGATCTTGCGGTGACGAAGGCGTAGAACTCACCGTTGTACTGTGTCCCCAGAGGTATGGCCGGAATGTCGACAGTCGTTTCGCCCAGCAGCGAGTGGTCGGCGTATTTGTACACCTTGATGGACAGCTTGGAGGGCGGGGCTCCGGTAGTGGCGGCAGCATATGAGGACGACGACGACGGATAGCCTTCGTTGGCAACGGCATAGACAAAGCGCACCGGGGTCATGAGCGACTGTTCCACAGGCTCCTGGTGGAGGAAGATCATCTTCAGGTCATACGGGCTGCTTTCGGAGGCGCAGGGGAGCGTGTGGTTCCAGACATTGTTGTTTTCGTCGGTTTCCGCCACCCGGTTGTCGGGGTCCACGGTCAGGGATACCGGCGCGTTGCACAGGATGTGCGGCCATACCGCATGGGTCGTGCCTATGGTATTGCTAGATTGTCCCGGATCCAGTTCCGCGTGTTCATTGGAGACAATGGGAATATCGCCGAAAGAGAGGACTACCTTGAAAGGCTTGGAACGGCTTACTCCCCGGTTGGTGACCTTGTAGATAAAATCGGCGGGGTCCAGGGCTTTCAGCGATGTTTCGATATCGCTTTGAAAATTATCGGGAGATGCAATTTTAATGAATTTAAGCTCCAAATCCGGCTTCTGGTCGCTGGTTAAATCGCGAACCTCCTTGAGCTCCGCATCTCTGGTGAGGGTCTTTATCCCGTTTTCTTCGTTCATCTGGTAGTTGTATACTTTCCATTCAAGATTATAATCGCCGATGAAATACGGTGGCCTCATGATGAGATAATTGGGATTGCTGTATTCGAAACAATACCGGCAGTTTTTTCCCGATCCGTCTGGTACTGCCTGGGTAGTTCCGATGCTTTCTCCATTGTAGGAGATACCTTCGATGCGAATGTTTTGACACCCGAACCACTGGTCCGGCCCCTTACCACCGACCGTGCCATACAGCCGCCCCTTGACACGGCTGCCTGTGCATACCCCCGTAAAATTGGGGACTGCAAGCTGGGCGGTGATTGCCGGGGAAAGGGTCTTTAGCTCAGCGTTGACAGTCCGGTTGGTGATTTCAACGTGGGAGGGATCTTCGTGGTAGGCCCACTCGGACATGTGACCGCCAATCCAGGCCACCACGCGCAGAGTGGCGGTATCAAACGTCGTATAGTATTCATACCGGCAGTTGGCGCCGTCACCCTCAAATGCGGCCACACTGCCGATTCGGGAATCCTCCTGATCAAAGAAAGTCACCGATACATTCTCACAACCGCCGGCCAGTTGCGGGACGCTTTTGTCCTCCACTTTACCGTACAGTTTTCCTTCGATCCGCCCCGGGTTCAACGGAACGACTGCACCGGGGCCGCCCGGTACCCCCGTCACCGCGGACATACCCGGAGCCGTTCCGTATTCCTTTTCGGCCGGCTGCACCTCAGCGACTGGTTTCGTCTGGGCACTGATTTTTTCAAGGTGCCCCTTTTTGACATCGATCACGAAGCCGACTCCGGGGGTCCCCGCCAATGGTTGCATGGCCGCTGGTGATGTAAGGGTTGTTTTTTTAACGTTAAGAGCCTTTCCGGGGGGCTCCGGCTGGGGATTGATGGCCTTTTTTTCAACAGGGTTCACCTGTTTGACCTTTTCCGGAAGCGTGATATTTTTTCGGAAAGGGGCCCCCGTTCCCACCGTGAAATCGATGGTGCCAAGATTGTCGCCGTCATTGGTTTCCGTCACCTGCCGGCTATTGTCGGCGGCCGCGGTGATCCGGTAAAGTCCGGCTGACCACACGGCTGCAGAGGGGTCCGGCCAGGCCAGGGTTGTCTTTGCGCCTGGTGCAAGGACACCCACCACGAAACGCTTGTCGATGTCCGGAGGGCATTCTACCCCCGACAACGGCGTGCAGGTTACGTCCAGTCGACTGGCGGCGGCCGCACCCTTGCCGTTGTTCTGAACGGTGATGTTTAGAATGGCGGTTTTGCCGACGCCGTCACCGGCCTTTACCGGTTGGGACCAGGAAAGGCTGCCAACTGAAAGATCTGCCATTGGAACTGGCGTCGCTGCATTTGTGGGACGGAGCTGAAGATTGCCGGACGGGGGGGAGGTCTGCAGCCGACCTCTGACATCGCCGCCCTCAGAGAGGGGCGGCGTGACAAGGCCAGCCAAGATCAGAAGGAAACCGCTTGCCACCACAAAAGACCGCACAAATGACATCGCTCCTGTTTTTTTCATCACCGTTCTCCATAATCGTAGAGGGTACCTTTTTATCAATAAACCACAGGTCGCATCGTTTGGATAGGTAGTGTTTGTATGTGATAAAAAGGTTCAAATGGTGTATGATTTTTTATCAGATGCAGGGCTGTTAGGCAATCGATATGTTAAGCCCAGAGATCGCAAATGGTGGAAAAACCGACATCGCTTAATGATTTTGATACATTGCCCGGAAATTCACTTTTTTAATGAAACAAAAAATGTATCAGACGAGACAGAACTCCTGTTGATGGAGGCTGCTGTTTGGCAAGAGATCTGCTGTTGGCGGATTTGAGCAGATCCGGGCGTTTTTCCAAAATCAATCGTGCCGCTATCTCCGTGGCGTCCGCGGTGAAATCGGCGCATTGCTGGAAATGGGCCTTGCGATCATGCCGAACCGTTTTGGAAAGCACCCGGCAGCAGGTAGCACCGTGCCATGCTTTGAAGGTATTGTAGAGCTGCCGGGCGCTTTTCCGCATTTCCCGGCGATGGCGATAAGGCCGATCCTTTCCCAAAAACAGGCCGGAGGCCATCACCGCTCCGCTCAAGGCGCCGCATAAACAACCGCTGCCTCCCAAGGCCTCAGAGAAAGGAGCAGCCATGCAAATGACCTGATCGTCGGTTAAACCGCCATCGAGCGCTTGGTTCAGTGCTGCCACGACTGCTTCGGTGCACAACAGCTGCCGGGTCAGATACAGGCTGCGGGCACGTTCCTTGATCTGGTCGATCAATTCTTCGAGCTGCACAGGCGGTTTCCCTTTTTCGTTAAAATTTGGGATTGTCACGGCTTCCTTTGCGTGAATACAGCACCAGTGGAAACTATTTAACTTTTTCCACGGGATAGGCAGCCCCTTTCCAGGCAAAAATGCCGCCAGGATAGCGGTACACGTTCTTGTAGCCGAGTTTGACCGCCC
>CAZKYZ010000185.1:0-4282 GCA_964557055.1 uncultured Desulfobacterales bacterium | reverse complement strand
GTTCTGGCTACGGGTGCATTTGACGAAACCGCAGTAGATGACGACTGGTTTGCTTATATCGCTGCCCAGAAGTTTCACAAAATCTTCCCGGGTTTTGCCGTCCGTTTCCTTGGTGTCCCAGGCATTCATATCCGGGATGGGGAACAGAAATTGGGCGGCTCCCGGCACGTGTTCCTTTTTGTAGCTGCTCTCATAAGGCATGGTGTCCACGATAATTATATCCTTCCCGGTATCAATCCATTTTTTGAGCTCTTCGGTGGTGACCACATCGTAGCCGCCCCGCTGGATCTCGCGCACCAGTTTTACCGCGCCTGCTTCATTTTCCAGTTCTTTTTCGAATTTGTTGTCGAGAAAGGCCATTGACGGACCGGCAAGTCCAAACACCAGTATTGCGACGAACATCAGTTTCAGGATCAATTTAGACATACGCATCTTTGGTTCTCCTTTTTTTCCATTTTTTTTGTTGCGAAAAAGCGATAAACTTTGCGGTGCAATGGCGCAGTATCGCCGCCATCCGTATATAAAGGCTATTACCGCCAGCATGACAAGATCACGGTAGAAAGACAGCCGCAGACCGTGAAACGCTTCGGTTTCAGGCGCATCCGGACCGAAACATCCGCAATCCACATCCAGTCCCATGTGGATACCGTATCCCAGAATAACGATAAACAGCCCCAGCAGGCCGGCAATCGCCGCGAGGCTTCCTTTGATGTCGAAAAGCAGCCCGACACCGGCAATTACCTCCAGTGCCGGCAGGGCAATGGATACGGGCAGGAGCAGGCTTTCCGGAACAATCCCGTAGGCTTCTATCAGCACGGCAAAGGTTTCGGGATCCAGCAGTTTGACACTGCCGGCATATAGGAAAACAGTGCCGATACTCCAGCGAGACAATCTGTAAATCCAAATTAGCAATGGCATTTTCCCGGACGCGAAATTGTTTTGATGGCTATCCTTGCCGGCGGGCCGGCAACGATTGCATCACCATAAAATTTTTTTTTTGAGAAAGCATACAAATGCTGGATTCTATTGCATGGAAAAAGTCAATATGTCAAATTGATAAAACAGATACCAAATTGTCTAAACCATTGATGTTTTCTATGCTTTAGAAACGATCAGCGCGGTCTTTCGGGAAAGTGCGTGGCGCCGGTGTTGCCAAAGGCGAAGGAACCGGATCCAGGAATGCGCGGGAGATGGGATTGGGATGGCGAAAAATGACGTCGAAAACGGTGGGGCGAAAGTCGCCCCACCGTGTAAATGTAAGGCTACGCCTGGCGCTCTACTGTTTTATCCAGCGCGGAACGATAAATTTATTGTCCCGGTATGGTTTGGTGGGCGGGTCGGTGAAGATGGTTTCCAGTTCACCGTTTTGAACCTGGTAATGGACGACCGGCGCGGATGCCTGGGCGCGCAGGACATTATCCTTGTCCCATTTGATCAGACCCTGGTGTCCTTCATAACCATTTTCCTTCAGATACTTGTTGACCGCCTTGAAATCATAGGCATCTCCTACCGCACGCACAGCGTTGGCCCACGCCATCACACCGGTATAGGTGGCCCAGGAACCGGCCGGGATCTGATGGTTGTAGAGTTCGATGAATTTGTCAATCCAGGCCTGACCGGCGGCGTTGGGAGCGACGGGACCGGGCAGACCGGTAGGCATTTCGCCCACAATACCGTCGGCATCCTTGCCCAGGTTCTGCACCACTTCACGGGGTGTGATTCCCCATCCGTAGCTGAGAATGGAATTGGTGGGTTTCTTGTTGAACTGCTGGAAAAAGGTGATCACTTCCTGGGCGCTGGGGATTTCCACATGAATAAGGGCGGGATTGATCCTGCGGATCTGGGTCAGGATAGCACCCCATTCATTGGTGCCGTATGGGACGGTTTCACGTTTGGCCACATCCCAGCCCTTCTCCTTGAAACTGCTTTCCAGGGTGTCGCCGACTTCGACGCCCCAGGAATCGTCAGTGTTGATAATGACCACCTTGTTGTTGGGGTATTCGTAGGGCAGGGCCATCAGGACCCGGAACATGCTTTTGGCCTGCTCGACCCCCACGTCGGTGAGCTGGTAGATATTGTAGTACATGGCGGGGTCTTCCCGGAACACGTCCACGGCGGCCTGGGAACCGTCATCACAAAAAAAAGGGGCGTCATATTTTCCGTAGGCGCGCACGTCCTGCCCCCAGCCGGCCCAGCCGGCGTGGACCGAAGCCACATTTTTCTGGCCGCATAGATAGTCGGCCCCCTGCATGACCACTTCGGGGGCGAATTCTTTGGAATCGTAGCGGATAATCTCGAGCTGCTTTCCAAGCAGGCCGCCGTCGGCATTGATTTCGTCGATGGCCATCTTGATGCCTTTAAAGTAATCTTCCCCAGATCCGGTATACGCACCGGTCATGGCCAGGGGAACACCGACGGGGATGGTGTCGGCTGCCAAGGCACCGGCACCGAAAGCCATAAAAAACACAATTGTCACTGCAAATAGACTGAGCTTTTTCATATCGTACCTCCATGTTGTTGTGAATTGCGCTTGTTGAGGTGTTATCCGCTAATCGCGGAGACTATTCCGAAACCCGTTGAAAAGGGAAAAAATATTGCTGTAAAACGATGCTATCATTTTTGCTCCGGTCAGCTGTATTGTGCTTTCGTTTTCGCCGGTTTAAGCCAGAAACCCATCACCCCGTTGGGCAGCAGCAGGACCAGAATGACCACCAGCGCCCCCATGGTTACGGCCCGGTAGGTTCCCAGCGGTGCCAGCAGTTCGTTGGCGGTCACCGTGATAAAGGCACCCAGGATGGCACCGGGAAACTTGCCGATACCGCCCACCACCACCATGACCATCAGGGTACAGAACAGGTCCAGTTCCAGCATGCGGGTTGAAATCATGCCGATGTAGTGTCCGTAAAAAGCACCGATGACACCGGTGATAAAAGAGGTCAGGGCAAACACCATCAGTTTGTATTTGAAAGCGCTAACCCCTAAACTCATGGCAAAATTCTGGGAATCTTTCAAGGCCAGAAAAGCGGTGCCCCAGTGGGATTTGATGGCCACCAGAATGGTGAACGTGCAGGCCATGGTCACCAGAAGCGTAAGGTAGAAGGTCGGGACCTGGTTAGCGGAACTGAAGGTATACCCGAAGATGCTGATCGGCGGAATGGTCAGTATGCCGACGGAACCGCCTGATCCGAGGGCCATCCCGATTTTGCCCCGCAAGAGCGGCAGCAGGGTCATGTGAACACCGAAGGTCACCAGGGCCACATATGGCCCGGCCAGCTTCAGGCAGGGAAGCCCCACCAGGACTCCCATCAGGGCGGTGAAAACACCGGACAGCAAAACTGCCAGTACTGCCGGAAGGCCGAAGTTGACGGAAAAAATGGCAGAAGCATAGGCACCGATGGTGAAAAAAGCAACCTGGCCAAAAGAAAAAATGCCGGCGAATCCCATAATGACATCCCAGCAGGAAGCCACCACGGCCCAAATGAGGCACATGATCAGAATGTGCATCACAAAGCGGATATCCCCCACAAACAGGGGCATGATTGCCGTAAGGCCGTAAAACACACCCATTATCGTTGCCATACGTCGAAAGCGCATACCGTTTCAGTTCCTTCCCATCAACCCCCGGGGGCGAATCACCAGGGTTGTCAGCAGCAGGACAAACAGGGCGATCATGCCGTAGCTCATCCCGAATTTCCACCCCACGAATGCCTCCAGCATTCCGATAATGAAAGCGGCATAAAGCCCCCCCCGGATTGAGCCCATACCGCCGAATGCGGTGATGACCCATGACTTCACCATGATACCGCCCCCGGACATGGGTGAAATAAAATATTTCTGGCTCAACAGGATGCCGCCGAAGCCCACCATAACGGTGGATATGGCGAAGGTGGCCGCAAAGATACGTTCTCTGGGAATGCCGACAATGCGGGCCCCTTCCGGATTCTGGGCTACCGCCTGCACGGCCATGCCGATGCGGGTGTTGTTGAGCAGCCAGCCGAACAGGAGGATGCCGCAAATGGATAAAAAGAAAATCATGATGTCCAGGTAATTGAAAACCAGCTCCCCGACTTCCAGGGTTCCCTCCAGTATGCTGGGCAGGGATTTGACCCGCCCGCCGAACATGACCACGTATAAATTGTCCATGAACAGGGCCAGTCCCAGGGTCAGCATCATGACCTTGTTTTCCCAGTCGTCGCGTTTGCGCAACGGGGCCACCATGGTTTTTTCCAGGGCGTAGCCGACCACGAACAAAACGGGAACGACTGCCAGAAAAATTGAGAAG
>CAZKYZ010000184.1:0-7616 GCA_964557055.1 uncultured Desulfobacterales bacterium | reverse complement strand
TCCCGACCTCTTCCGGCCGGTTCCCGAATCTGCCCAAAGAGAGCATTCCGTCGAGGTGACACTTCCATTTTTGCAATATAATCTACAGGATTTTCAACTGTTGCCGCTGACCGTCGGATCCGGTTCTGTCGGGGCAATCGCCGACAGGATATCGGCGCTTCTCGACGATGAAACCCTGTTGGTGGTCAGTTCCGATCTTTCTCATTTTCTAGAATACGAACAGGCCATAAGGCGTGACAGAGCAACCATAGAGGCGATACTCACGCGAAACCAGAGTATCATTGCTACGGATTCCGGATGCGCCTGTGGCAGGATCCCTTTATTGATACTGATAAGGCTGGCCATAAAGTACCAATGGGAACCGGTTTTACTGCATTATTCAAATTCCGGAGATACCGCCGGAACAAAAGACAGGGTTGTTGGATACGCCGCCATAGCCTTTTTTGGAGAAGATAATATGAAAACAGAATCGTCGAATAGTGAACCATACACTCCCGAACAGGGCAAGACACTCGTTCGGCTTGCCCGTGTAACCCTCGAAAAAGAGCTCGGCCTCCGACCGGAAGTTCCTCCTGAATGGGAAACATTGTTGGCGGATCCTTCATTTCGGGTTCGGCGGGGAACCTTTGTGACCTTGAAAATCAACCAGAACCTCAGGGGATGCATCGGCAGTCTCGCCTCCCTGGAATCTGTAAAAGACGGGGTTCAGCGAAACGCCGTCAATGCGGCTTTCCAGGATCCCCGCTTTCCCCGTTTGACATCTCAGGAGCTGCAAAAAGTAGACATTGAAGTAAGCGTTTTGACCGAGCCGGAACCGTTGGTGTTCGCCGATGCCGGGGACCTGGCAATGAAGCTGCGGCCCGGAATTGACGGTGTCATCCTTAAATCGGGAGGCAGGAGCGCCACTTTTCTTCCTCAGGTCTGGGAACAATTGCCGGCTGTGGATGATTTTCTGGGGCACCTCTGTATGAAGGCGGGAATGCCGGCCAATACCTGGAAAACAGAAAAGATAGAGGTGCTGACCTATCAGGTACAATATTTCGAGGAATAGAACATTACTGCCGGTTTGCGGTGTCGTTCTGTCGACAGGTATCTGCACGATTACGGCCCAGTTGCTTCTGGTCCGGGAACTTCTGTATTGTTTCCATGGGAATGAACTGGTCATTTCCATGATGCTTTTTTTCTGGCTGGTTAATGGCGGCATCGGCACCGCCTGTGCCAGGTTATTTTTCAGCAAAAGACGTGCGTTTCCCAAAATGGGGCTGGCCTGCCTTTCGGTGCTGCTGGCCTGTCTGCCGGCGATCTTGATTGTTCTCATTCGCGTCCTCCGGGATATTTTCTTTCTGCCCGGGATCTCCACCGGTTTTTATGAAACAGCAGGATACGTCTTGCTGACGACGGGAGCATATTCCCTTCTGGTTGGCTTTACACTGCCATACAGCCTCCATGTTATCCGTATTTCGGAACCGGCTTACAAAGGCGCCTGGTTGTATATTCTCGACAATATCGGAGACACTCTTGGCGGAATCGCTTTTGTTTTTTTTCTGGTTGTTTTTCTGACACCGATGCAGGCGGCTGTATCGACTGGAACGGTACTGCTGCTGATCTCTTTCTGGATGCTGTCCCGGGCGCCGGCTGTATCGCTGATTACCGCCGTATTGGTTCACGCGGCTGGTGCCGCGGTTCTGGCTGCCTGTCTGATGGCGGATGCCTCAACCCATTTTTATGGTGCCCCGGGAGAATTGGTCCGCACCCGCGATTCCGCCCATGGAAGGATCACCGTCATGCGGGATGGGGAATTGGTTACCCTTTACTCGGATGGCATGCCGTTTTTATTCGGTACCGATATAGTCAATGTGGAAGAAGCGGTCCACTACCCGTTATCCCAGTTGCCGGACGGCAGGAACATACTGCTGATTTCCGGCAAGGGCGGCATCATGGATGAAATCGACAAACATCATCCGGACACTGTGGACTATGTCGAACTCAATCCCGAGATCGTCAAGGCCGGCTTTGATTACGGAATTTACAAACGATATCCATGGTTGTCGGTCATCCACATGGACGGCAGGAGATATCTTCAACGGACAGATAAAAAATACGATGCCGTTCTCATGAACCTTCCGGAACCATCCAATTTTCAATTGAACCGATTTTATACAAACGGCTTTTTTCATCTGGCGAAGAAAGGTCTGCAATCTGGAGGTGTCCTCTGTTTTGCTGTTTCCGGGTTTGAAAACTACATGACCGAAAACCAGGTGCGTAAAATTTCTTCGCTCTATCATACCGCTTTGCAGTCTTTTGAAAACGTCCTGGTAATCCCAGGTCAACAGGTCTATTTTTTGTGCAGCGACAAAAAATTGCACATGGATATACCGGAGCTGCTGCGGGCCAAGAACATCGCGACCAGCTATATCGACGGCTATTTTTATGGTGATATTTCCCAGTGGAAAATAGACGAAGTCAACAATCGAATGGATCCCAAAGCAGCCTTGAACCTGGATCTGTCGCCCAACCTGATACAGATCATTTTTTTGCAGTGGTTCGAAAAATATCAGTCAACGCCATACTTGTTGGGAATCGTTGCGGCCATTTCACTGGTGTTTTATCTGGTTCGCCAGAACGCAGATACATTCTTGCTGTTTTCCACAGGATACGTCATTATGGGTTTTGAGATCCTTGTGATTTTTATTGTTCAGATATATTTTGGTTTCATCTACGAAATGATCGGTGCTGTGGTTACGGTTTTTCTGGGTGGTCTCTTGCCGGGCGCCCTGTTTGCATTGAAGCACCGATCTGCGGGCAAACCTCTGCTGATCGGTTCGGATGCAGCCCTCATCGGCTTGCTGGGACTGTTTCTGATCATTCTGGACACGATCGGCAACAGCACAGTCTGGTATTTTATTCTTTTTGGTTTCATGGCGTCTTTTTTGGGCGGATTCCAGGTGCCTGTTCTGTTGCAGAAATCAGGTGATACGGAATCGGGATTGGCTCGTTTTTTCACAGCTGACCTGATCGGAGCCGCTACCGGAATTCTGGTGACCAGTGTTGTACTCATACCGAAGACCGGGTTTCGGTGGGCAGTCGTCAGCCTGATCAGTCTTAAATTGATGAGCCTTCTGGTGATTGTATGGAAAAAGGGATAACGAGTGTCAGTCGAAGGAAATTTCTGAAAAGCGGTGTTCTTGGCCTGGCCGGCGCTTCCATTATGGGTGATATGCTCCCGTTTACGGACCACTGCCACTGTGCGGTTGCCGCTGAAAGCGTAATGGGCGGAATTTTTAAAGGCGATGCTCCGGACAGGCTGTGGAAATGGTCAAAGGAAGCATTCCTGTATAAACAACTGGAAAACAAACAGACGGTCTGCGGTATCTGCCCCCATCATTGTCGACTGTCTCCCGGGGATCGAAGCATCTGCCGGTCACGAATAAACCACGGCGGTAAGATGTACAGCCTCACCTATGGCAACCCATGCGCCGTTAATCTGGATCCCATTGAAAAAAAACCGTTATTCCATTTCCTACCGGGCAGCACTGCTTTTTCCATTGCCGCGTCCGGATGCAATCTCAGGTGCCTGAACTGTCAGAATTGGGAGATATCGCAGGCCAAACCACATGAAGTACACCACTATGATTTGGCTCCGGGAGATGTTGTCCGGGAATCGGTAAAAGCAGGGGCTCGAACCATCGCCTATACCTATTCGGAGCCGGTGACCTTTTTGGAATACGTACTGGACACTGCCGCCGCCGCAAAGGCGCAGAACATCCGCAACGTTTTTGTCTCTGCGGGCTATATCAACCGGAAACCGTTAGAGGCGGTCTGCAATCTTATTGATGGCGCCAATATCAATTTGAAATCTTTCAGTGACGAAATATATCTGCGTCTCAATGGTGCCCATCTCAAACCTGTCCTGAACACGTTTGAAACCCTTCACGAAAAAGGGGTCTATTTCGAGATGACCCACCTGGTTGTTCCCGGATACGTGGATGACCCGGAGCTGTTTATAAAAATGTGCGACTGGATTCTGGCGAAACTGGGCCCGGATTATCCTTTGCATCTGCTGCGTTTTTTCCCAAGATACAAACTCAACCGGCTTTCTGCGACACCGGTTTCGACCCTGGAAAGATTCCGGGAGACGGCTTTGTCGGCGGGTATCCATTATGTCTACGTCGGCAACGTCCCCGGCCATTCCGGCAGCAACACCCACTGTCACAACTGCGGCGAACTGTTGATCGAAAGAAGGGGATACCGGATCCCCGTCAACAACATGGCTGGAAACCGGTGCCGTTTTTGCGATACCGCTATACCCGGTGTGTGGGAAAAAGAAATCTACTCGGACGCGCGTTCTTTTTCGATCTGTTCCGGCGTCATGGTCCAAAAAGGGGTGCCATCCGCGGTAAGGCGAACCTTGAATTCGAAATAATCGCCCTTTTTTATTTTGGAGGCTATAAATACATCTTTCCCATCGATCTCGGCCCAGGCACCCTTGACCTTTATCCGCTCTCCCGGTTTTACGCCGATATCCCCGATTTTGGCGAACGCCACGGGACAGAGGTGGACAAGAATGGTTTCTGTTTTGGACTCGGCGACTTCAAGGGCAATCCCGGGAGCCATTCCCTGCATGGGGGTCAGTTCAAATATTTTTTGCACGTCCCCTTTGAACTGATCCATGTCCGCCGCTTTGTAGTAGGCGTTGTAAGGGCTTCCTTTTTCCCATCCTTTCAGCCCGTCGCCGCCGCTTTCCACCCCACCTGAGCAGGCAGCCACGATTGCGGCGACAATCATCAGCAAAAAGACAGCAAACAATGGGTTCCTATTGATCGACATGGTTACCTCCATCTGAACTTTTTTGAAAATGTTTCACAAAATGTTGAAAAATCGGAAAAACTTTTTTAGAAACCCGCCTGGTCAAAAGCGCTCCCAGTGGCGTTGCAAACCATAAACTAATCACGAATAACGACATGGCAACGGATCCGATAAGTACATCCGTGGCCCAGTGAGCACCGCTGACCAGACGCGGTAAATTAAAAGGGGAAAAAAGGCTTGCAGCAACAATGCCGGTGCGAACTCCGGCCCGGATAGTAAAGAGGGCGGTTATGGACAGCAGCACATAGGCATGGTCGCCTGGGAAGGAATCGACCGAACTGTCTTTTGTTTCGATCCAAGGGACCTGTTGCGATAGACGAACAGTGTTTTCAATTACCTTTGTGGGGCTGAGGCGACTATAATCAATGATTTCAAAAAGCATTTGAAGGGTTACATTGAAGGTGATTAAGAAAATTGTAAAAAGAAACAATTCCGATGTGTTATAAGAAAAATTTTCCACGCCGCCATCCCGTTTCAGCCAGAAAAGGGCGATAAGCAGGATAGCCAGCCCACCGACAAGGTCGAAGGGTCGCCAGTTGGTGATTGCCCAAAATATCTGCTGATGGCTGTTGCCGGCAATGCTTCCGTTGAGGTAAGTGAACACGCTTCGATCCATTGAATCCCAGAACGATCGTGTTGGCGGCCACAGCCACGAAGCGGTCAGAAGGACTGCTGCCAGCAGGCCGGATAATAAAAAAGCCGGTTTCCATTGCGGCCTTCGATTGTTACGCATTGCTAAATATTGCCATGGATATATGCATGGGGAAGATGCAGACAGAAAGGCATCATGGGCGGACGGCGCGGGCGGCTCCGCACTGGTCGGTTTTTTGTTGATTATTTTCCAAGGAGGTCTCCGGTTTGGTTGTGACGATGTCAGCAATTTGATGGTATCCTTTTGTGTAAACATCGGAAGTCCAATACCAGGCTGAACCGCCGGAAGGAAAAAACGGTTTGTTTTTGTAGACGATCACCAGTTCGTTGGCACTCGGAAGCCGCCAGTCGGAGAAACCGCCGGTTTTCAGGGAACGGACAAATTTCTGAGCATCGCGATGCGTGACGCATTTGCCCAGTAACTGTGTGGAATCCAGCATGGTCCACATCAGACCGGTTTTATTGTCTTTGACGGTATCGTCGGAGGCGGCAACGAAACGGCCACCAGTGGCGCCCAGTTTTTTTGCTGCTTTTTTCAATTCGGCATTTATGCGTTTTTGTTCCTGTTGCTGGTTGACTATGGATTCCTGTTGCTGCCGTATTTTTTGTTTTTCCGATTGTTGCTTCAGATCCTGTGACCTGGCCATGTCCAAATCTCTCAAAAGGGCTCTGGAGTCTTTCATATAGGCATTTGTGGTGGTGTCATTGATATACTGTTTTACTTTCTGAATTCGCTTATCGAGGCCAACGGAAGGGTTTCGGGCATAGGCCTGAACGGTTTTCCAGTCTTCTTCCTCCGCATTCTTTTTCTGGAAAGAAGCGATATCTTTCTGTATTGCCGTTGCCCTGTAAGTTTTCGGATTTTTTTCGAGGTAGGCCTGATACATCTCAATAACGGCTGGGTAATCCGGTGATATTTCAACAGTCTTATTCCGGAGTTCCTTGTAATCCAGTTTGTCGAGCATGACCTGCCTGGTAGTGTTCAGTTCTTGCGTGTGGCGGCTGCTGCTGAACAGGTTGGCAAAGTCGGTGCAAAGATTAATACAGGGGCTCCATTCTTCTTTCTCCTCGCATTCTTCAATTTCGGTTTTAAGGTAGGCATAATACTCTTCGCTCATTTCTGCAATCAATGCTTCCACTTTTTTCCGGTGTTTGCCATTGGGATATTTGGCTATGTATTGGGCGTATGCTTTTATTTTAACGGAATCGCTCGATGCTTCCAGTTTTTTAATTTCTGCGAAATCCCTGTCATCCAGCAGGCTCGGTATGTTATCGATCCTGCTGAGGGCATCCTGTGCGTGGTAGCCACCGGGATATTTTTTCAGAAATTCCTGGTAAGCGGAAACGGCTTTATTGACGTAATCATCCCCCATCGGGATCGATTCAACCCGTTTGACCGTATCTGCAAAATCTCTGTTTTCAATTTTAATCTGCACACCGGATAACAATTCACGCGCGTTGGATATTTCCGGATGATTCGGGTAGTTTTCCACAAAGTTAAGCAGTATGACCTCCTTGTCTTCCAACAAAGAGGCGGACTCCGCTCTGGTAACGGCAATCGTATATTTTTCCTGGGTTCTTTTTTCCTGAATTTTCTGAAAAGCAATAACAGCGACAATTGCAAGAACAAGTGTTACGGCGGCTCCGATGGAAATAAGCTTGATCCGCTGTTCCTTTTTGATAGCGGCTTCTTTTGCGGCCGCCTCTCTCATGGGCCGGCTTTTTCGTTCAATTTCTTCGGCGACTCTGCGCTTTTCAGCTATAATTTGACGGGCCTGCATCAGGGTGGCGGCATCATCCGGATGACCCCCGCCGGCAGTGGGCATACCCTGAAGATCCTCAATCTGGGTAAGCGGTATTTCATCAACTGATCCTCCAGCAGGTTTTTGCGCCGGTGTAACAGCGGCTTCCAGGCCTTCAGCAGCCATATGTAAATCGATAAGATCTTCATCGGTACCTGACGGTTCGGTTTTGGTGGATAAATCGTCTGCAACGCCAGGATTTTTCGGTTTTCGGGCGGGTGCTTTAGAAGGCTTTCGGTTGTCCTTTTCATCTTTTACTTTAAGCCCCTCCATTAAAATACTCATGAGGGGTTGATT
>CAZKYZ010000183.1:0-7619 GCA_964557055.1 uncultured Desulfobacterales bacterium | reverse complement strand
AATCTTCGTCTTTGATCCGGAGGACCTCGTTTATTACGGTAACCGGGTAGGATTTTTTCCCCTCCAGATAGCGATCCGGATCAGCGGGGTCCATCTTCTCCACATACAGGTCCTGAGTGTCCGCGTAGGCATTGGTCACGCCGACAGCCACATGCTCATTGCGCATTACCACCAGACCGGGAATACCGGGAATGCCGGTTCCCACAACACGCACTTCCGGTGTAAAGATTCCCACCGGGTACCAGGGACCGGGCAGGATCCTGGCGTCGAGATGGGGATCGTTGGCCACCACCGGTTTCCCGGTTGTTGAACGATCTGCGGAAACAGCCCAGTTGTTGCTGCCGACCGCTAAAAACGGTGCGCTGGCGACAAATGGCGTTTGAAGCGAAAATGAGGCCATAATCGCCTGCCTGTTCATGCTGTCGATGCCCGCTGAACCTGCCTGCTTGTCAGGAGCGTCCGGGTTGATGTTGAGGGGCAGCAGTTGACCTGTCTTGTCCGGCCCGAGTTTTTCAAGCAGCATCTGAGAGATCATTTCAGTATTGATATTGGCGGCACTGCTCCAGCTCATATAGTAAAATATCGCCAGGGAATCCTCGATGGCCCAGGGTTCCGGCTGTATTCCGGCCAGTTTGAACTCCAGGGGCCAGCTGTCTTGACGCGTACGAATATATTCGTTGACACCGTCAATATAAACCTGAAAAAGCTCCCTGGTTTCCTCGTTTAGCATTGCGGCATGGATTTTGGCATTGCGGTGAAAACCCAGCGTCCGCATTTCCCGATCGATCGGCAAACCTTTTTCCCCTGCCAGTTCACCAATCCTGCCGGAGGCGAACAAGCGCACCAGCTGCATCTGAAAAAGCCGATCCTGAGCGGTGATAAACCCGCAGGCCCGTATGGCATCATTCAGATTTCCGGCAGAGATATACGCCATGCCTTTTTCGTCACGGCGAACCGTTACCGTATTTTCCAGACCTTTTACAGCAAGGGTTCCGTCTTTGACATAGCTGTTCATGCTCGAACAGCCGCTCCAAAGACCGGACGAAATAGCCAGTGCCAGAATTGCTGCAGCAAATCGTTTCTTCATGCTTTTATCCTTTCTGTTCGGTACATTAACGGCCTTGAAGACCGGCAGCTTATACAACAGGAATACCGGTTTGCCCGGGTGAAACTTGCCGTTTTTTAAAACATGCTGCCTGGATTGTCCATAAAATATTGATCGGTGCCGCCCTTTATTCGGAATACATCCACCGCCGTAAGCGCGCAAAACACGGTTCTTTCTTGACAGGCAATGGAATTCTGCATAAGTTTGCAGTTTTAGATTCATCTATCAATATATATCCATTCAAAATTTCAGTGAAACGGAAATTCATGCGGCAACGAGCGGTATTCTTATCACCTTTTTTGATTCTGGGCCGGCACACCATCCAACTCACCCAGGAAATCGGCAGGATGGCCATCTTTTTTATTATTGCTGTCCTTCATGTTTTTTCCGTTCCCCTGCAGTTTTTTAAAATCGTACAGCAAATTTATTTTATCGGGTGGAAGTCCATCGTTGTGATCTGCCTTACCGGTGCTTTTACCGGTATGGTACTGGGGCTTCAAGGGTATTACACGCTTGTTCAGTTCGGCAGCGAAGGGTTGCTTGGGGCAGCTGTCGCCCTTTCCCTGATCCGGGAGCTCGGCCCCGTCCTGGCCGCAATTATGGTGATCGGAAGGGCCGGCTCAGCCATGGCGGCCGAAATCGGCATCATGCGCATATCCGAACAGATTGACGCCCTGGAAACCATGGATATCAACCCTATCCGTTTCCTGATCAGCCCCAGGATCGCGGCAGCCATCATCAGCTTCCCGATTCTCACCGCCATCTTTGATGCCGTTGGCATTATGGGCGGCTACCTGACCGGCTCACTGCTGCTGGGTATCCAGCCGGGTGTTTATTTTGCAAGAGTGTCGTCCAGTGTCGTCATGGCGGACGTCACCGGCGGGTTTGTCAAGGCCCTGGTTTTTGCTGTCATCGTTGTCACCATCTGCTGCTACAAGGGGTTTTACACCCACCTGCGGTCGGATGGCTACGGAGCCAAGGGCGTCAGCTACGCGACCACATCAGCTGTGGTTGTTTCTTGTGTTCAGGTACTGATAGCCGATTATATTTTAACAACATTTTTAATGTAGGCCAACATGCCGCAGCCGGTGATCCAGCTCAAAAACGTTTCAAAATCGTTTGGCGCCACCACGGTTCTCAATGGTGCCAACCTCTCCATCTACAAAGGAGAAATCACCGTGGTTATCGGCAAAAGCGGGGTTGGCAAAAGTGTTCTGTTAAAACACATCATTGGTTTGATGCACCCCGACAAAGGCGAATTGCTATACGAGGGGCAGCCGCTGCGCAAAATGAAACCCACCGACAAGCGGGAGTTCAGAAAAAAAATCAGCTATATGTTTCAGGGAACCGCCCTTTTCGATTCCCTCACCGTATATCAGAACATAGCCCTGCCCTTGCAGGAACGGACCCAGATGCCGCATTCTGAAATCGAAAACAAGGTACGCGCCAAGATGGAACAATTGGAACTGGAAGGAATCAACAACAAATACCCTTTTCAGCTTTCCGGGGGGATGAAAAAACGGGTGGCCCTGGCAAGAGCATTGGTTACCAACCCGGAAATCATCCTCTTCGATGAACCGACCACGGGGCTCGACCCGATTCGAAAAAACGCCGTTCACAGCATGATCTCCGAATATCAGAAACGATTCGGCTTTACCGGGGTGGTGGTCAGCCACGAGATACCCGATATTTTTTATATCTCCCAGCGGGTCGCCATGCTGGAGGCGGGCAAAATTATTATGGAGGGCAAACCCGAAGAAATCATGGCAAGCAAAATTCCGCTTGTCCAGCAGTTCATCCTCGGGACCGAGGCCCGGCACGACCAACTTACCGGAATGGGCACCCAATCCCTCGGCGAAGAAAAATTCAAAGAGGAGATGGCCCGGCTTATCCGGCACGAGATCGCCTTTTCGATTATTATTCTAACGGTTGACAATTTCGCGGATATCAATGAGCAGCTCGGGCATGTATTCGGACAGACCCTGCTGAAAAACCTTGCAAACCGCCTTCAAATCACCTTACGAACAAATGACACCTGTTCGCGATACGGCATGAACAAAATCATGCTTGTTTTGCCAAGTGCTGAAATCGACAACGCCATGCAGGCCTGCACCCGTTTGGCCAAAACGATGGTGGAAAGCGACATTTGCCCGACTATCGGTGCAATTCCCGTCAACATAACCGTAAGTGCCGGAATTGTGGAAGTTGAAAAAAATACGACCATTGAGAATGCGCTCTACATCGCAGAATCAAAACCGTATAAATTTTATGAATTTACCGTTTGCTAAGTGGAGGAATCATGAACAGGTCGGCCATTGAAATTGCGGTCGGAATTTTCGTTGTCATCGGTATGCTCACGATCGGATATCTTACCGTTAAGCTTGGCGACTTGAGCTTGTTTTCAGATAACCATTATATATTGACGGCAAAATTCGAATCCGTCTCGGGGCTGAAAAAAGGTGCACACGTGGAAATGGCCGGTGTTAAAATCGGGGAAGTCCGCTCGATTGCTCTGGATCCTGAAGAACAGATCGCCGTTGTGGAACTGCGCATCAGAAAAGAGACCCAGCTCAGGGATGATGCCATTGCATCCGTCAAAACGGCCGGACTGATCGGTGACAAATACATCAATGTTTCACCGGGAGGCTCAGATAAAATCCTCCGGGAGGGGGATACCATCACGGAAACAGAGCCCGCCATTGACCTGGAAGCCCTGATCGGCAAGTATGTGTTTGGGGACGTCTAAAATTGGCAATTGCCATCGATTATATGATATTGCTTTCAAAATTTACCTTTTTGATGTATTGAAGTGTTTTAATTTCGGAGGAAAAAGGACGATTTCCATTAAAACCATACTTTGCCGCTATCTTGCAGTGATAGATAACCTTATGAAACCAATAAGCGTTTTCCTTGTGTTGATTTCAACCTTGCTGGTTTTCATATTTCCGGTTCTGGCGGTTGAACCGATGGAGGCTGTCAAAGGACCGGTGGAAGCGGTGATCAGCATCCTGAAGGATCCCGAGTATGCGACCGCCCCAAAAGAGGTGCGGCAGGAAAAAATCTGGGCTGAAGTCCAGAAGATTTTCAATTTTCCGGAATTGTCAAAACGGACGCTTGGCCGCAATTGGGAAAAATTCAGCCCGGACGAACAAAAGCGGTTTACCGACACCTTTGGGCGGCTGTTGGGCAATACGTATATCAGCAAGGTGATTGATGGGTTCAAAAACGAATCCGTCATGTATGTGGAGCAGAAAGTAGCGGACGGCAAAGCTCTTGTAAAAACCAAAATTATCCGCAGCACAATGGAAATACCCGTCGACTACAAGCTCCTTCTCAACGGGGAACAATGGAGCGTCTATGATGTGAATATCGAAGGTGTAAGCCTCGTTCAGAATTACCGGTCTCAGTTCAACACAATCCTGCGGAAAAGCACCCCGGCAGAATTGATTGACCGAATTGAAGAAAAAATTAGTCACTCCCAGCAGAACAATCAGACCATCGGAGATTCCTTTTTACAGGAGATGGTCAGTGACCGGCTAACAATCGCGCTTTTTGAGGAGAATCACTTCCAGCTGTGACCTTTTGCGCGTCAATATTCGTCCGGTTCGCCCTTGCTGAACGAATCCGATCAACCGGAGACCCTCAACCGCATTACATCACCGGTCCGGGTACGCCAGCCAGGCGAAAGCATTCACAAAAGGAGCACCATCTGATGAAACGGTTGGTTTTATTGGTCCTGATACTGACGCTTACTGCTGTTGGCTGCGCACACCAATCCGGTGATAAAGCGGAAAGCGGGCAGCGTCTTTCCAATGCAACGCCGCCTTCCAGTCCGGTCTCTTCTGAAACCACTGCCGTTGAAGATACTGCTTTGGATGACGATGACTTCAATGAAACCACGGAATTGGTATCCGACCCCATGGCCCCCCTCAATAAGGCCATGTTCCATTTCAACGACAAACTGTATTTTTGGATCATCAAGCCTGTTTCACAGGGGTACGGCAAAGTTGTTCCCGAAGGAGCCAGAATCGGGGTGTCCAATTTTTTCTATAACCTGTTGACGCCCATCCGTTTGGTGGGCAACCTCCTGCAGGGAAAACTCGAACAGAGCGGTGCTGAAATCACCCGGTTTGTACTTAATACCACAGCCGGGTGTCTTGGTTTTGCCAACCCTTCCCAGCATTTCAAATGGCTCAATCCCCCGGAAGAAGATATTGGTCAGGCCCTGGGATCTTACGGCATTGCGAATGGATTTTACATTGTCTGGCCCTTTTTCGGGCCGTCCACCCTGCGGGACACGTTTGGGATGGCAGGCGACATGGCCCTCAACCCGATTACTTATGTGGACCCGCTCGCACTTAGCGCCGGTATTCGCGCCTACCAGACCATTAACCAAACATCTTTCAGAATCGGTGATTATGAGGCACTGAAAGATTCCGCCATCGATCCTTACGAGGCTTTCCGGGATGCCTACATCCAATATCGCAACAAGCAGATTTCAGAATAGCCCCCATCTGTTCATACAAAACCGCCTATTTTCAGACGCGGTTCGGTCGTAGTCGTTTCAGATGCTGCTGCAAGTCGAAAATCTCTCTCTCTCTTTTGGCGCCCATCCCCTGCTGGACGATATTTCGCTGGCGATACAGGATGGTGAAAAAATTTGCCTGGTTGGCAGAAACGGCGCCGGAAAATCGACGCTGTTCAGTATTCTGTCCGGTGAACTGGAGCCGGATGGCGGCCGGGTCGTCCGCTCCCAGGGTACGCGCGTCGGTTATCTCAAGCAAGATGTGCCCGGCAACCTGAAGGGCAGCGTCTATGAAATCGTCTCGGCGGATAGCGAATCCTTGCAACCATCGAAAAATTCAGACGCAAACCATGCGGCCGAAAAGCATCAGCGGGTTTCAACCGCTATTTCCAAAGTTGGTCTGGATGCCGGCATGCGTTTCGAAGACCTGTCTGCCGGCCTGAAACGTCAGGTTCTGTTCGCACAGGCCCTGGCCCAAAATCCGGAGGTTCTCCTTCTGGACGAACCCACCAACCACCTAGATATCCCCGCCATTACCCGCATGGAAGAATTGCTGCTGCGCTTTAGCGGTACCCTGTTATTCATCACCCACGATCGTGCGTTTCTTGAAAAAACGGCAGACCGGATTATTGAGTTGGACCGAGGCCGCATTTCTTCCTGGGCCTGTGGTTTTTCCGCGTATCAGCAAAAAAAAGAGACCCTTCTCGATATCGAAAAAACACAAAACGACCGCTTTGATAAAAAGCTCCAGAAAGAGGAAAATTGGATCCGGAGCGGATTGAAAGCCAGACGAACCAGAAATGAGGGCCGGGTTCGGGCACTTCAGAAAATGCGGGAAGCCCAACGCAGCCGCATCGAATCGACAGGTACCGTTACGATGAAGACCCAGTTGGCCCAAAATTCAGGCAAACGGGTTTCCCAGGTAAGCGCCATTTCTTTTTCATATGACGATCGCCCGCTGATCTCGAACTTTTCCACAACAATCATGCGCAGGGACAAGGTGGGCATTATCGGCCCCAACGGATCGGGCAAGACCACCCTGGTAAGAATACTGGTCGGTGAATTAAAGCCCACAAGTGGAACCATCCTTTTGGGGACAAATCTGGAAACGGCATACTATGACCAGCTGAGAGGCCGTTTGGATGAAAACCGATCCGTCCTCGAAAATATCGGTGAAGGCAAAGAGTTCATCACAGTGAACGGGAAACAGCGCCACGTAATCAGCTACCTGAAAGATTTTCTATTCGATCCGGAGCGGGCCAGATCGCCAGTCCGAATTCTCTCCGGCGGTGAACGCAACCGCCTGCTGCTGGCCCGTCTGTTTACCGAACCCGCCAATCTGCTGATACTCGACGAACCCACCAACGACCTGGATATGGACACCCTGGAAATTCTGGAAACCCTGCTGGTCGATTACACCGGGACGCTCCTTCTGATCAGCCACGACCGCCGTTTTATCAACAACGTCGTTACCAGTACGCTCGTATTTGAAGGCAACGGAAGAATCGGGGAATATGTCGGCGGTTTTGATGACTGGCTGCGCCAATCCACCGGGCTTGTCCGCAAACCGTCAGCAACGGTTGAACGGGAGCCGCAGCAGGAGACGAAGGCGGCAGCGCATCCCAAAAAACTGGGATATATGGAGTCCCGTGAACTGGCGTCGCTTCCCCAGCAGATTGAGCTCCTGGAAAAACGCCAGGCGGTGCTTTATCGCCAACTGTCCGACCCTTCTTTCTACAAAACCGGCGGTGAGCAGGTGGCCCAAATCCAGACGCAACTCAACGGGTTGGAAACAGATCTGGCGTCCGCTTACCGACGCTGGGAAGAGCTGGAAGATCGCGGGGAACATTTGCGCTCCAGCCCATAGCCGGAAAAGAAACGCTTTTAGCCGATTTTTTTGACGACTTCGTAAAAAGTCTAAATTTGTTCTTTAACGTCATTCCCGCGAAAGCGGGAATCCAGTGTTTTCAGTTACTTCTGGATGCCTGC
>CAZKYZ010000182.1:0-7631 GCA_964557055.1 uncultured Desulfobacterales bacterium | reverse complement strand
CCCAGGGAGGTTTATCAATGGAATGCCGATTTTATTTTTCTGACAATGGCGGTCTGTCGGGAAGCCGTCCAGCATTCCGGACTTGAAATCGATGAAAAGGTCGGTCCTCGAACGGCCTGCCTCATCGGTTCGGCATTAAACGGGACGGATTCCTTTCGTGTGGCCATGCAGAATTATGCCCGCAAAGGGCCGTTGAAGGTCAGCCCCTATCTGTTACCCAGCCTATGTGCCAACGTTCCTTCCGGAAAAGCCGGTATGCTGCTCGGGTTCACCGGACCGGTCTTTTCACCCCAGGGAGCCTGCGCCTCCGGAAATTACGCCATTGGAATCGGTGCCCGAATGATCCGGGACGGCGATTGTGATTTTTTGCTGGCAGGTGGGGTGGAAACCTGCATTATCCCTGAAATCATTCACGGGTTCGCCAACATGAATGCCACCATTAAGGTAACACCGGAAGATCGTGCCCATCAAGACCCCTTTCAGGCGTCCAGGCCATTCAGCCGGGACCGGAAAGGAATGGTCCTTTCAGAGGGTGGGGGGGTCTTGGTTCTGGCTGCCGAAGATATGCTGACCACATATGGATTGAAACCCCTGGCGGAGATTGCCGGGGTGGGCTGGACGTCGGATGCCTATCATTTCACCCGACCCAACAAGGAAACCATTGTGCGTGCCATTCGCCAAGCCATTGAAGATGCCGGGTTACAGCCGTCTGATATCGAATGTGTCAATGCCCACGGCACCTCAACAAAAGCAGGCGACAGTACGGAAATTGAATGTTTACGCTCGGTTTTCGGGAAGCATCTGAGAGACCTGCCGGTGTCTGCCAATAAGTCCCAGATTGGCCACACCTTGGGGGCAGCCGCCGCCATTGAGGCGGCTTTGGGCATTGAAGCCATGAACCAGGGTATTATTCTGCCGACGATCAACCATCTGCCGGATGATACACTGGGGGATGTGGACGTTGTCCCCGAACGGATCCGTCAAAAAAATTATGAATTTTTCCTGAGCAATGCTTTTGGGTTCGGGGGAACCAATTGCTGTATTGTTTTTAAAGGAATATAGTATGCGGCCAAAACCATTTGTCGCCGTAAGGGTCGACGATGACGAAAAATATGTAAAAGAACAAGCGAGCGAAATGATCTGGCACCGATGTATGGCCAGAACACTGTATGCGGATACCGATCGTTCCCAGGTTGTCTATCACGCCAATTACCTGCGCTATTTCGAAATCGGCCGTGTGACCCTCATGCGGGACACAGCCTATCCGTATCGTGAGATCGAAGACAGCGGCTATATCTACCCCATCATCGAAGTGGGGCTAAAATTTTATACCCCTTTACATTACGACGATCCCATGTGGATTCATACACGCCCGGATGATCTGGAACGTGTCAGGCTGAGTTTTCAATATGTCATAACGCATCAGGAGACGGGCGATATTGTCTGCATGGGATTTACCCGCCACTGTGCCACCAACCGGTCCGGTATACCTGTCGGGGTCGATGAAAAAACAGTTCAGCTGTGGAAGAATTTCCCCAAATAATCGCGTTTACCCGCATCCCCATTCACATTCATGTTTCGTCCTGGATGCTGGATCATTGCTTTGAAGGCAGGGCCGTACTGCCGGCGGTGGAATCCATGCAAATGCTGGCCACATCGACATTTGGCCACATGCCGGGGCTGGCTGTCGATGTTATGGTTGATGCCGTATTTTTACGTTTTCTGCCGCTGCCGGCCTGCGGGATGGTGATTGAAGCTGTCAATGTTGTTCAGTCGTTTACCGACGGCACCGTATCGGCTTCTCTGCAGACCAGGCTCCAGAAAAAAAACGTCACCAGAAATCTTGAGCACGTATCCTGCCGGTTCTGCTTAGACAGCCACAAGCCGATTGTGCCGATCCCTGAATTCGAGTCCATCATTGATTCCGGTTCTTTTGAAGTTACGCCGGCAAGGCTTTATGGTGAGCTGATTCCCTTCGGCGCAGCTTTCCGGAATGTGCATCAAAAGACAGTTTTATCACTCAAAGGCGCGACTGCCGGGATTCGCACAGGCAGGCTGAAATCCACGAATAGGCATCTTTCCGGATCACCGTTTCTTCTGGATGCGGCCTTTCATGTTGCCTGTGCCTGGGGCCAGCGGTATGCCGGCGTGGTTGCATTCCCAGTGGCCATTCAGCAACGATATATTTTTAAACCGGCAAGTCCGAACGGCTGTTTTTCTGCCGTTGCCATTCCCAGGTCAAACACTGCTATTGAAAAGCAGGGACTTTGCTTTGATATCTGGATCCTGGATGGGGAAAAGCGACCGGTGGAAGCCGCTATCGGGGTTGTGATGAAAGACGTAAGTGCGGGAAGAATGAAAGTGCCCGGATGGATTCGTGCGGCGGGTGGTGAGGAGTCTCGATAGCTTACAGCACCGCTTCATAGGCGGCTGTCAATTTGACGAAATCATCGATTTCAAGTGTTTCAGCTCTTCGGGAAGGGTCGATTCCGGATTTTTCCAGTAAGTCCGCCGCCTGATTGGAATCGATGTCCAACCAGCTCTGCGAGAGAGAATTTTTTAGTGTTTTGCGTCTTTTGGAAAAGGCCGATTTGATCACCAGGAAAAGATGATCTTCCGAGACGACTTCGTATTGGGGCTTGTTGATAAATCTGATTTCAATAACTTCGGAGTCGATGCTGGGCCTTGGAAAAAACATATTGGACTTCACCCCGGCTATCCGGGTTATTTCAGAACAATAACGAAGCATCACCGTGATTCGCCCATATTGCCTGCCGCCCGGCTGGGCTGTCAGCCTTTGGCATAATTCCTTCTGGAACATCAACACAGCTCGAGAAATGTATTTTTTGGAGCGGATGAGCATCACCAGTATCTGGGATGATATGTTGTACGGCAAATTACCGATGACCACCATTTTTCCATCGGCACTGGTTTTTCCGATATCGACATCGAGTATATTTTTTTGAAGGATCTCAATATTATTCAGGCCATGGGATAACAGCTCTGTTTTGAGCAGATCCATAATTCGGCGGTCTTTTTCAACGGCAATTACCTTTCTGGCAGCTTTGGCCGCCGGTATGGTGAGAGCCCCCAGACCGGAACCAATTTCGAGCACCGTCTCCTCCGGACGTATAGCGGCTTTGGCGATAATCATCTCTGCTGTAGAGGGGTCGACAAGAAAATTTTGACCCATCTGTTTGGATGGGTATATGTTCCAGGCCCGCAAAAGTGTCTGTGGTGAAGTCATGCCGGGTTTATTAGCATCAACCATACCCGTTTTCAACCGCACAGTTTTGCCACGGGCAGCGGTTATCATTGGGAAGAAACGGTTGGCATTGTTGCCGTCGGCGGTAAAAGAATCCCGAAAATTACGTTATTTTTTATTTACATTTCTTATGGTTATGGTAAAAAAGGGACAGTCGTAAACGCATCCGGAGGATAAAATGGCAAGAAATCGTGGAAAAACGATCAGTTTTGATGTCATGGTAAAATTTTTTATCAAACAGTACGGTCTTCCAACCAAAAAAGATATTGATCGAATTGTCAAACGATTGGACAGATTGGAAAAACTAGTAAAAAGAACCGGAAAGGTTGGACGGTCATACGGCCGTGAAACCGCTATGGGAGAACCGGCCCGGCTGGCTGGTCAGCCGGCGACCGAAATAATCCTGTCGATCATTAATCAGTGTCCGAAAGGAATTCGCTTTATCGATTTGCAAAGACAATCCGGGTTTGCGGAAAAAAAACTGCGCAATATCATCTACCGCCTGGATAAGAATGGCTGGATTCAACGGGTAAACCGAGGGGTTTACGTCTCCGCCAATCAATAACACTCACCCCGATCAACCGACCAGGAGACAGCCATGGGAAAAGGTAACCAAACGACCGTTTGTGAACCGGCGGTTGCTGACATGATTTCCGGATACATTGTTAAAAGAGTCGCCCCCCTTGATACCATTCAATCGACCTTTTTAGAACTCGAACACCTGGAAACCGGGGCGATACATGTGCATATTCACAACAAGGATGCAGAAAATGCTTTTTCGGTGGCGTTTAAAACCGTGCCCCAGGATTCAACAGGAGTTGCCCATATTCTGGAGCACACCGTTTTATGCGGGTCGCAGAAATTTCCCGTGCGCGACCCTTTTTTTTCCATGTTGAAAAGAAGCCTCAGCACATTCATGAACGCTTTTACGGCTTCGGACTGGACCATGTATCCATTTGCCACCCAGAATCGTAAAGACTATTACAACTTGATGGATGTATACCTCGATGCCGCTTTTTTTCCAAAATTGGATGAATTGAGCTTCAAACAGGAAGGGCATCGACTGGCAATAGAATCGGATCGGGAAAAATTGAAAAACGGCCGACTGGTCTACAAGGGCGTTGTCTACAATGAGATGAAGGGGGCCATGTCTTCTCCCGACCAGGTTATGGCCCACTCGATATTGAACGCGCTTTATCCCCAAACGACATACCGGTTCAATTCCGGCGGTGATCCGGCCGAAATCCCAACGCTGACATATGATCAGTTGCGTCGATTTCACCGTCGCCACTATCACCCCAGCAACGCTTTTTTTTATTCCTATGGCAATCTTCCCATTGAAGATACCCTCTCTTTTATTCAAGAAAAAGTTCTGGGGAAATACCGCAGGATTGATCCCGACACAGTAGTTGCAAGGCAACCTCGCTGGACTTCCCCGCAACGGGTCACCTATTACTATCCTCTTGAAAAACAAGATATTACCGATAAAAAAAGTCAGGTATGCGTTGCCTGGTTGACGGACGACATCCGCAATACAAAAGAGGTGATCATCTTGACGATTCTCGAACAGGTACTGCTGGGTAATCCGGCATCTCCCTTGAGAAAAGCATTGATGGATTCCGGGATGGGCAGTGCCCTCAGCGATGGAACCGGTTTTGATGCCGACAACAGGGACACTTTTTTCGCTTGCGGACTGAAAGATGTGGCCGCGATCGATGCTTCCCGGATTGAAAAACTGGTGTTGGATACCCTCAGCGGCCTCGTTACGGATGGAATTGACGATGGACTTATCGCTTCCGCTATTCACCAGCTCGAATTTCACAAAAGAGAAATTACCAATACACCCTATCCTTATGGACTTAATCTTCTGCTGCAGTTTTGCGGGAGTTGGTTTCATGGGGCCGATCCCATGCGTACCCTGCATTTCGATCAGGATTTAGCCACTATTTCGGAAACAGCCCGCACGGGGCCTTTTTTTGAAAATAAAATAATTCAATATCTGTTGGACAATACCCATAGAGTTACCCTTACGCTGGAACCGGATCCGGACGTGGCCGCGAAAGAAGACGCCCGCGTAGCAGTGCAACTGCAATTGCGGGAAAATGGCATGTCTCCGGATGAGTTCCATCAACTGGCAGACGATGCCAAAGCGCTTGAACGGTTGCAAGACGGCAAGGAAGACCTTGTCTGCCTGCCAACTCTCGAATTGACCGACATCCCGGTAGACATTGAAAAGATAACGGAATCGGCCCGTTTTTCTGAAATTCCGGCTGTTTTTTATGAAAGTGAAACATCGGGTATTTTTTACTTCTGCGCAGCGGCCGGCTGTGGACGGATAGAAGTTGCCGATATCCCGCTGGTGCCATTCTTTTGCTTTGCCATTACCAGAATTGGAACCGGCAAAAGAGATTTTGCAGAGATGGCAAAACGGATTGACCAATATACGGGCGGAATCGGGTTCGGTGCCAATGCGCATACGGCATTTACGACGGCAGGAAGCTGTCTCCCATTTGTTTCCGTAAACGGGAAGTGCCTCAACAGGAATGTCGACAGAATGTTTGACATCGTCCAGGAACTCGTTTGTGCTATCGATTTTAGGGACCAAGCACGTTTAAAAAGCCTTTTGCTGGAATACCGGGCCATGATGGAATCAAGTATCGTTAATAACGGTCATCGGCTTGCGATTTCACTCGCCGCCCGGAACCTGTCACCGGCCCGCTACCTGACAGAATTGTGGTCGGGAGTCCATCAGATCAAAACACTGAAGAATCTGACGACAGACCTTTCGGAGGCACGCCTGTCCGATCTGTCCATCAAACTCATGCAGATCGCTGACGTCGTTTTCTCTGAGAACAGAATGGAGATGGCATCCATCGGAGAGGCCGAGGCGATTGCAACAGCTTCCGGTCATGTAATGTCATTGATAGACAGGACCGGGACGTCTCGCGGGAAAGGCGCAGAATTTACTGCCCCGCCCATATATCCGGGCGACGGGCGAATAAGGGAAGGCTGGGGTACCAGTTCTCAGGTTTCTTTTGTGGCCAGTGCCAGAACAACTGTCCGCATGGATCATCCGGATGCACCGGTCCTGGCGGTTCTCGCAAAGCTGCTGCGCTCATTGTATCTGCACCGTGAGATACGCGAAAAAGGTGGTGCCTATGGCGGTTTTGCTCTGTATAATCCGGAGGACGCGGTTTTTAGTTTTGGTTCATACCGCGATCCCCATATCCTGTCGACTCTTGCGGTATACGAAAAGGCATCCCATTTTTTACGAGCGGAGAATTATAGCGATGAGGATATCAAAGAGGCGATTCTTCAGGTTTGCTCTGAAATTGATAAGCCCGACCCCCCGGGGCCGGCTGCCCGAAAAGCCTTTTACCGTAAATTGATCGGTCTTAGCGATGAACAGCGCAAGGGGTTTAAGGATCGCCTTCTGAGCGTAACCAGAGATCGGGTCGCTACAGCCGGAAGGCACTATTTTCCGGAAAACCAGGCAGAAAAGAATGTCGCCGTTATATCCAATGAAAGCAAATTGCTGTCCGCCAATGACAGGCTGGGACAAATCCCGCTGAATATTTATCGAATTTGAAAAACAACCGCCTGACAATGGTTGGCATTTTTAGCTGTCCCCGAACAGATCCGTTAGTTTGCAGACCGTTTTCTGATCCAATTTTTTGCGTGAAGTCGCGATCCAGATCGTACGTTTTGCCAGGGCCTTATACAGTTTTAGCACGTCCGGGTCCTTTGCTTCGATAGCGCTGAGATGTGATGCCAGTGTATACAGGTCACCTCTGGAGATGGGACCGGTAAGGGCCTCGGCAGGGCCTTTATTTTGGATATTTTTTAATGTCCCTATCATCAGCGGTTGCAGAACAGCGAATGCCTCTTCCGGAGGAACGCCGGCGAAGCCCATTAGTGCAAGTGCCATTTCCACGATGGTTACCAGATAATTGGACGCGACAACCGCAGCGGCGTGGTAGGTAACTTTTCCCGCTGTAGAGATCGTCAGAGCGGTGGCACCCAGATCCGCAACAATAGCGTGTGCCGCTTTGACGGCCTGCGTGTCACCCTCTACGGACATGGTAATGCCGGAAAAAGGATTCGAATCGTAATGCCCCCCGGAGAAGCTTTGCACGGGGTGGATGGATCCGGCAGAAATAGTGCCGTCGCCTGCTTCGGCAAGGATAGTGGACGGTAGGGAACCACTGCAGTGAAAAGCGGTGCAATTGTTCAAAAACCCCCCCCGCTCGGTAATTGATTGACAGACGGGTTGAATATGATCATCGGGAGTGGTGATAAAGACTATATCGGCGTGGGCGGTTACCTCCCATGGCTTGTCACTGACAGCGACTTCGCGGCCGATAGC
>CAZKYZ010000181.1:0-7649 GCA_964557055.1 uncultured Desulfobacterales bacterium | reverse complement strand
ATTAAGCTTAGTGCAGCAGGAAAACTACGGATTAAACCAAAACCAATAACACCAACACTGGCCAAAGAGATAGCGATAGGCAATCTAAGCAACATTAATACTAAGAAGACACCAATACTTGCCAATCCAATTGCAAATTCTGACACTTATCCTGCCTCCTCGTTCATGTTCGGAACAAATATTTTTACGATTTCTACCAAGGCAAAGATAAAGAACCCAATGGCCACCAAATAAACAAATGGGTAGTAAGCAATCTTAAGCGAGCCTGTGTATCTTCCGGTTTCCCGTAAAGTATTCGCATATTCAACTATCATCCATCCTGAAACAGTCACCGTCACAATGGTGATGATATTTGTCATTACCCCAGCAATTCTTTGGAACCGTTTGGGAAAATAATCTAGAACAAATTCAATTGTAATATGCCCACCCACAACAGCACAATACGCAAGAGCCAATCCAGCTGCAACAGCAGAGAAAATTTCAACCAACTCAATTGTTCCGGATATAGGAAGCTTAAAAATTTTTCGCATAATTACGTTACAAGCAACTAGTATCATCATAGCCAGATAAAAAAAGCCCGCTACTCTGTCTAGAGCTTTGCTAATTTTTGATATCACTTTAGCAACATTTTTCATTTTTTAACGCTCCTAGCTGAACTGATGGGAAGTGGTTGGCGGTCTTTTTAAAAAACCGAATGAATCTGCACATACCCTTCTTTTTTTGCCTGAGAAGCAAAATAGGTGTAACTGTTTCTTGCCTGGGATTCACCCGCGAAGGCGGTTGAAATATTCTTCTCTGTCTTACTTCCATTCAATGATGGCATTTTTTCCCTCCATAATTTTTTGTTCATATAATAGGTGTCTCAAAATGCAAATCACCTCCCATATGAGCATTTAGGGAATATGCACTTATTACAATCCATGCAAAAGCCGCCGTGGCCCATTCTCGATAGGTCCTTGCGCGTTATGCTCAATCCGGCCAGCAACCGGGGCAGCAACAAGTCGAAACTGGTGACCTTGTGGTAGAGGCCGCAAGCCGGCACACCGATAACCTTTACGCTTCCGATCCTGGCAACGAGCGTCATGGCACCCGGTAAAATGGGAGCACCGTAAACAACATCCTGACAACCCACATCCACAAGCCCCTGCATGGTGACGTCATCAGGGTCGACAGAAAGCCCGGCTGTTGTCACCAGGAGATCAATACCGGCATCCAATAGCTTGCGTACACCGGCAGAAATTTCATCTTTGTCGTCCGGGGTGATAATGGATGCAACCACTTCACATCCATAGTGCTCAACTTTGGAACGTATAATGGGGATGAAGCTGTCTTTAATCAGCCCTCGAAAAATTTCGGTTCCCGTCACCAGTATTCCGACCTTGGCCGCGCGCATGGGGAGTACTTTCAATAGCGGACCATCCGCAAGCAGGGACAAGGCCGTTTGAAAATCTTTCTCGGGAAGGAATAGCGGAATCGCCCGAGAAGCTGCCAGGCTTTCTTTTCCGTTGATTACGGTGTAGCTCTTGCGGGTAGCACACATGACCCCTTCGACACGGTTAAACGCTTCCAGCCTTTCATGGTCTACCCACAGCAGGCCGTCGTGCTTTGCTTCAAATTTAACCTTTCCCTCACGTGGCGGTTCACGGAAGGACACCCCCGGCCCGGCGATACCTGCAGCAAACGCTACCGCCGCTTCATCTTCGTGTATCCAGCCAGAACGATCACCGTTATCATCTTCCACATATAACTGTTGGCGTCCCATCTTCTGCAGGCGGCAGATATCGCCGGCCGAAACAACCTGTCCTTTTCGGAAAAGGGGCCCCTTTTCCCGTCCTGGTATGATCCGGGTCATGTCGTGGATCAGCCGTTTTCCGACGGCTTGTTCTATCGGGATGGCTTTCAACACAGGCCCCTGATGACCATCGGACGGGGTAAATACATTGACCGTTTCGTATGGCATTTCTCCCCGGCAGCCCCCACAAATGTTTCCCTGTGCCCCGGGATAGGCTTCTCCGCATTGTGGACATGTGCTGATTTTGCCTTTACTCTTTTTGACAAGATGCTGGGGTTGGATGCGAACGTTGTGCAAGGATAGTACCGTATCACCTGCATCCCTGATTTCACGCATTAAAAGATCGAAGTCCTGGTCCTCTTTGGGCTTGCGTTTATAAAACCAGTCATAAAATTCCGGCCACTGCTTTAATTTTTGCGGGTCTAGAAATACCCGTACACCGTCGCCTTCAAATTTGTCGTAAAGGGTAATAGCGAATCGCCCGATGTCCTTTACTTTTAGCCAACTGTTTCCAATGGTGCACAACGTCAATATCTGTACCGCATCCGGAAGACAGCTGCGCGTTTCGCAGATAACATCAAAAAGAACTTCCTCCGATATCTGCTGCATCGCCACAGATACCATTTTGGTCCCGATAACCAGCCCCGGGGCTGTGTGTCCGTGGAAATCCCGGATCAATTCCAGGGATTCTTCATAGGTAAATTTTTCTCCTTTATGGTTCCGGCACCAGGGCGGGCTTCCGGATCCTTTTTCTGTGACGGTCTGATTTTGCATATTTTCCTTTTTCAAAAAACACTTCCGGCGGGAAGGTATAAAAACGCCATTGCTACTGGTGGCCAGGCAACGCCCTCCCTTGTACCGTTTAATATTAGTGAACAGTTCTCACAAGGAACTATTCAAAAACGATATCTTTCAAGCTGACACTTTCTTTCAGCTCAACAGTGATGACTTTCTTCTCAAATTCTTGGTATCCGATATCCAGCCGATAGGTTCCGCTGCCCGGCATAATTTTGTCGAACTTGAAGTCGCCATAACTGTCCGTCTGTATTTTTGCGATGGTCGCGTCATCTTTCGACAGAACAACGCTGGCACCATGCGCACAATCGATAATATCACCCAATTTAACCGCCACGCTGCCGGCGATAAAGCAGCGTGCATATCGATGCAGGTTCTTGTAATAGACTCGCGGCCTTGTCTGCTGCTCCGGGGAAAGGATTTCCAGGGCCTGTTTTTTGACGTGCTCCTGCATCACGCCGTCATCGGCCCGGACAATCTTAAGGGCCCCTGTGGGACATACCTGCACGCAGCGTGGCTGTTTCCACCCGGCATCGAGCAAATGGGCACAAAGGGTACATTTTTGAGGTACATTCTTTTCTTCGTTCCACCAGATGGCCCCATAGGGGCACGATTTCACCAGGTTTTTTTGTCCTTTTGCTTTTTGGGGATCAATCAGAACAATACCGTCATCTCTTTTGGATATTGCCTGTGCTTCGGCCGCGGCGATACAGGGTGCGTCATCGCAGTGCATACAAGGTGTCGGCCGGTAGGCAACATCGATCTGGGGGTACTGTCCCCGCTCTTTGCGCATTATGTTGATCCAGCGATGGCCATGGCGCGGTTGGGAATCCGTATACCCCGGCCACTCATTGTCCACATGCTCATCTTTACAGGCGAGGAAGCAGTTGTTGCAGTCTTCGCACTTTTCAATATCGATGATGAGATTCCATTTCGTCATGCGGTTGCCTCCTCTTCAGACTGCCATGCTTCTATTTGGACAAGGCATGAATTGGATGCCGTGGCATGGGACTTCTTTATAATCATCCGGCTTGGTGTCAATTGGTTGATGCACCCGCCGCGATCCGGTGATTCTCCTGGTTCCCCGATAGGATCATAGGTCGCGCAAGATTCATAGGAATGCACCGTCCCCGGCGGAATACGTTCCGTGAGCTGAGCGGCACAGATGACCGCACCTCGGTCGTTAAACACCTTGACCAGATCATTGGGTTTTATTCCCCGGGATTCGGCATCCCTGGTGCTGATGCGAACGATCCAGTAGTAGTAACCGTCAATAAGTACACGATGGTCCTTGATATCGTTGATGATGCTGTCCTTGCCGTCACCCATGGTGTGAAAACTGAACCGGGGATGCGGAGAAATCAGCTGCAACGGATATTTTTCGTATAGCGCGCCACTGTGATGTCCCTCCCAGGAAGGAATGTATTTCGTCATAACGGGCCTTTCCGGATCATCCGGATCGAAACGCTTGAGGCTCGAACAAACAAACTCCAGTTTCCCGGACTGTGTCTGCAGTCCGCGCCTCCATTGCTCGGTATAATCCCCCGGCAGGGGGGTGAGGTCCGGCGTGTCTTTCAAACGGTCTTCCGCAAACCAGCGATAGGAGACCTTGGGCCTTGCGGCGAGTGTCGGCGCCGGGACGACGTAATAGCCTTTTTTAAGAAATTTCTTCCAGGATATTTTCTTTGGTAGATCCGTGGCATCAAATAAACGCCGGCACCAGTCCAGTTCTGTCATGCCCTCTGAAAAAGGAGCGCCCAGGCCTAACCGTTTGGCCACTTCCAGGAAAATCATAAAATCCGATTTTGATTCACCCAACGGCTCGATACACTTGTGCTGTATCACCGCAACCCGGTGGTTACATTGATTGTAGCAATGCGGGATGTATCCCCCACAATTGGCGAATTCACTGATATCCCAGCGCTCAAAACTTGTACAAGCCGGAAGAATGACGTCGGCAAACTTGGCTTCACCTTCAAACCAGATGGATTGGTTGATAACGCACTCCAAACCGTCTGAACGATACGCCCTGACATAGCGATTGGTCTCGTTCATGGTTCCGAAATGAGACCCGCCGTATTTGTAGTAAAGCTTGACCGGAGAATGGCCCGGTGCGGGGTACCCGAATTTGAGGAACTGGCCTTCGATGGTAAATGGATATGTGGGATAGCCCTCGCATTTTCCATCCATGATGGCTTCGGGTATTTTCAGACGCGGCACTCTCTGGGCCACCGTATTAACCGTCGGCAGTTGGGGCATGCGCTGATACAGGCTGACGGCCATGGCCGTACCCTGGTAATCCCCGGAAAAACCGCCCTCCGCATATCCGGGAAAATAGAACCGATGATCCACCGGTGTACCCTGCTGCATACCGCCCAGGTTGACACCGGGTTTCCCCAGGCCTTGCATGGCCATCAGGCATACCATTGAGCGAGCCCACTCATTGCCGGTAGCACAACGGCATGCGCTGCCGAAGCCGTTAAGGCCACCGGCAGCCAGATACGTTTTTTTGGTACCCCACTGTCTTGCCAGTGCGCGGACATCCTTTGCAGCAATACCGGCTTCTTTTTCCTGCCACTCAGGAGTTTTGGGGATACCGTCTTCGTCACCTAATATATACTTCTTCCACTCGTCAAACCCCACCGTACGTTCGGCTACATATGTTTTGTCGTATAGATCTTCAGTGATCCATACATAGGCAATTGCCAGCGATAGGGCATTTCCGGTAGCCGGTCTGGGCGCCAGCCATTTACCCCCCAAAAGGGCAGCCGTGTGATTGTAGAACGGATCAATATGGACCAGTTCAATGCCCAGCTCCTTGAGCCACTGGCGCCGGACGGTGCCTTCAAAGGCGCCGTATACGCCGCTGGTTGCTTCCGGGTCGCTGGACCAGAACACCACCATTTCGGCTTCCTGCAAACAATCTTCTATGGTCCCGTAGGCCTCGCCGGCACCCAGACGGGCACTGTGACCCCAATGGTGCATGGCCCCCCAGTACCATCCCTCCCAACTGTCGGGATTGTGCACCACCGGTGTAAATCCGAGGGAGTTAAAAAACCGCAATCGTGCACTAAGCCAGTATCCCAGGTGCCCCCAGGTATGATGGGAGCCACTGCCGTTCAAGATAGCCCCCGGTCCGCAATCACGTTTAACCCTCTTAATCTCACCGGCCACAAGATCAAGGGCCTCCTCCCAGGAAATCCGCTCATATCCGGATATACCCCGATTTTGGAGATTGCGCTCACCATTGACATCGAAATCGACCCGCTTCATGGGGTACAAGATTCGATCTTTCGAATAGACCATTGATTTCCAACCCAAGGTATGCGGGGAAACGGTGGTCTTTCGCGGCGGTGTAAAGCGTTTACCCCTGGCATGGATAATCCACGGTGGGGCATCCGTATCATCAAACTCAATAGGGGTAATTCGGATGATTTTGTCTTCTTTCACATGGACAAAGATTGGCCCGCCATTGGTATTACTGGTGTAGCGCATTACCCCATCATCCATTTCCGTACCGTATTTGGTCCCGACGGTAAGCATTATATTGAGTGTTTCGCTAAACCATATGGTCAATTCATCCGAGCCTTCAACCATGACATGCCCGTCTTTGGCTGCATTGATCATATCCAGTTGATCTCGTGGCGGCGTGAAGAGCTTTACGGCAAGTTCCGCGCTGCTGACAATCAGGTTGATATCAGCATTGGCATTGATCCCTTTTCGGGAACTGAATTTATGGGGCTTGAAGATAAAATGCCGGCCGATGGAATTGTCCAGTGTCTTGATTTGGGCGATGAAGTCTTTACCGCGGATTCGTTTTTTAAAGGACTTGTGTCTTGCCGCCGTCACTCGTATGGCCTGCCCCATGCCAAAAAGAATCGTGCCCAGAACCTTGTCAGCGAATTTCATATTTTTTACTCCTTAGTGCAACACGCCACCGTACGACTTCAAGGTTGATAGCGGTCGCCGGCAGATTATTTCAATGTATCTGCGCTCAGCGATATAGCTTTGTCCGGTTTTCCTTTGAAATCAAAACACAGGAGAAACCCTGCCTTCTGCAAAAAACTCGGGACTGATTCCGGTTTCGGCAAAATCAGCATCGTGTCATCGTAACCCGAGGGAAAAAAGATCCGGCCTGTATTTTTCCCGGGAACCTATTTTTCTCAACACAACCTTTTGCGGCGCTGTGGATCACCGTTTAAAAATTTACCTGATCCAAACCTTTCAATCCTAAAATCTGACGTGCTTCACCCGGCGTGGCCGGCTCGATGCCCAGCTCCCTCGCAATTCGAATGATCTTGGCTACCTGTTCGGCGTTGCTTTTCGCCAGAACACCCTTTTCCAGATAGAGATTGTCTTCCAGGCCGACGCGCGCGTTCCCTCCCATAATCAGCGACTGGGTGCACAGGGGGAATTGCTGGTTACCAGCCGCGCACACGGAAAACACAAAGTCCCCGATTTGCCGGCGAGCGGTGTCGACCAGGTAGACTAAATTTTCCGGTGTTGCCGGCATGCCGCCGAGAATGCCCAGGACAAACTGCATGTAGACCGGCTTTTTGACGATCCCTTTGCTGATTAAAAAAGCCAGATTGTTGATCATGCCCATGTCGTAGATTTCAAACTCAGGTTTGGTTCCTGTGGTTGCAAACGTTTCCAGAAACTCGCGCATGGTTTTAAAGGTGTTGGGGAAAATAAAATCGTCTGTGCCGGCAAGGTACGGCTTTTCCCAGTCAAATTTATAGTCCTGTATTTTGTCAGCTATGTGAAATAAAGCGAAATTGAGTGACCCGGCATTCAGTGATGCCAATTCGGGTTTCAACGTAGTTGCGACGCGTACCCGCTTTGCCACAGGTTCCCCGAGTCGGCCCCCGGTAGTCGTGCACAGGATGAGATCACAATGCTTTTTTATCTCAGTGGCCACTTCCAGATAGACATCCTGGTCAGCATTGGGTATCCCCGTCTCCTGGTCCCGCGTGTGAACGTGTGAGACTGCCCCGCCGGCCTCATGGACAGCCAGGCATACGTCAATAAGTTGCTGTGCCGTGATGGTACGGTATGGCGA
>CAZKYZ010000180.1:0-7655 GCA_964557055.1 uncultured Desulfobacterales bacterium | reverse complement strand
GGGAGCCGACAGGATTATTCTGCCGGAACCGGTGGCACGCGATTTCCGGATGCTGGCCAAAATTCGTGAAAGTGTTGCCTGTGAACTGGAGCTGATCGCGAACCACTCTTGTCTCTACTACTGTCCTTTGGATCTGCATCACCGCAACATGGTATCGCACGGTTCCCAGGAGGGCCATCCCTGCGGAGGGTTTGCGGTGGATTACTGCAAATTGTCCTGCCAGCGGCAAAAACTGAAAAAGCCGGAAGAGCTGATCCGTTCCCGCTGGATACGGCCGGAAGACGTTGCCGCTTACGAGGAAATCGGTATCGACTGCCTGAAACTGGTGGAGCGCTTCCGGGGGACGGACAGCTTGCTGCGGATTTTGCAAGCATATCAAAACCGTACCTCTCCGCGCAACCTGGCAGAACTGCTGACGCTGCCCCAGGCCGGGGAATACCTGCACCCCAACATGGAGGCCCTGGATCGACCGGATCTGATCGATCCGGCCAGGATGGATGCCGTGGTGCAGGTATTGCGGGAACCGTTTACGGAAAAAGTTTTTATCGACAGCAGCAAGCTGGAAGGGTTTATTGAACAGTTCAAAAAAAATGACTGCACCCACACGGACTGCCGCCGCTGCGGGTATTGTGCGGCGGTAGCGGAAAAAGCCGTTTTCATCGACGAAAAATGGCGCTGCGAAATGATTACCCGTTTCGACAGCGCCATCGAAACCCTGACATCCGGAAAGATCGCGGGGAGTGATCGATGAACCAAAGACCGATGCACATCCACTTTGTCGTACCCGGCTGGCCGCTAAAAAGCTTCTGGGATGTCCTCTATTTCAAGTTTCCGCCCCTGTCCCTGGCAACCCTTGCCGGGCTGACGCCGCCGGCACACAAGCTGTCGTTTGTGGATGAAAGTATCGGGCCGGTTGATTATTCGATCCGGCCCGACCTTGTGGCCATCACCATCATGACGCCCCTGGCCCCGCGGGGATATGAGATTGCGGACCGTTTCCGGGAGCAGGGAAGCATGGTTGTTATCGGCGGTATCCACGCCTCCAACCTCCCGGAGGAAGCGGCCGCCCATGCGGATGCGGTGGTCATTGGCGAGGCGGACGAAATCTGGGGCCAAATACTGGAAGACGCTCAGCAAGGGAGCTTGAAGAAGACCTACCGCCAGGAATCGTATACGGCAATGGACAGGGTTCCGCCGGCCAACCGTTCCATCTATCCATCCCGGGGCTATTTCTTCGAAAACATGATCCAGACGACCCGGGGATGCCCCTACCGCTGTGAGTTCTGCACCGTGACGGCCTTTTTCGGCGGCACCTATCGGGAACGACCGGTGGATACGGTTATCGCGGAGGTGGAAAGCCTGTCGAACAATCCCGGGTACATTTTCTTTGCCGATGACAACCTGACGGCCAAACGCCGGCATACCATGGAGCTGATGGAACGGATGCGCGCTTTTCGTCGCCGATGGGTCTGCCAGGCGCCCATCACCATCGCAAAAGATAAAGAACTCCTGACCCGCATGGCTGCGGCGGGATGCCATGGCATTTTTATCGGTTTTGAAAGCCTCAACAGCGACAACCTGGCGGTTATGGGGAAACACCAGAACCGGGTTGATTTTTACGAGGAGTGTATCCGGCGGATCCACGGCAAGGGAATCGGCGTCTACGGATCCTTTGTGTTCGGGTACGACTACGATACCCCGGCGGTTTTTGACGATTTCCTGGAGTTTGCCAACCGGAATGGCCTCGACGGCGCCTTTTTGCCGGTATTGACCCCTTTCCCGGGCACCGCGATTCACAGGCGCCTGCAAGAAGAAGGGCGCATTCTCACCGAAGACTGGCGACTGTACGATATGGCTACAGTGGTTTACCGGCCTAGAAAAATGTCGGTCCGGGAACTGCAGGATGGTTTCTGGAAGGTGAACAAGGGGTTTTATTCCCTGAGTTCGACCTTGCGGCGCCTGTTTACCCTGAAATCTCTGAAACGGAGAAGCAATATTATTTTTATGCCCATGAATTTCGGGCATATCCCGGCGGTTCGGAAAGCCTGCCGAACCTTTCGGGCACCGGGGTATTTCCAATGAAGGTCACCTTTCCTCATCTCGGCAGTATGTACATCTTCTGCAAGGCGATTGCAGAAACCGCCGGGATCGATTATGTGCTGCCCAATCCCATCTCTGACCGGACAAGGGAAATTGGCGAGTACAGCACCAATGAATCCGTCTGCCTGCCCCTGAAAATTATCCTGGGGAATATGGCCGACGCCCTCGATCGCGGGGCGGATACCGTGGTCATGATCGGCAGCGGGCCCCCCTGTCGGCTGGGTATGTACGATCGTATCCTCAAAATGGTGCTGCAGGAGCTGGGATATTCGTTTCGATGGCTGACCATCCCCGGGGTTTTCAACCGGCAGGCTTTTCTTCAGAATCGGGAAGAGACGTTGGAGCTGCGCAAGGAGTTGACGCCTGCCAATATCATCCGGTTTCCCCTGGCGGTGTATGTTGGCTGGCGCAAAATGATCTGGTGCGAACACCTTGAAAAAAAAGCGGTGGAAGCAAGGGCCACGGCGGTGAAACCGGCAGCCGTGGATATCCTTATCCGGGAAGGGCTTGCCGATCTTGACAGGGCCAAAAGCCTGTGGAAAATTTCCAGAAGCGGGCACCGCACACTGGTGCGGCTGGCCGGCGTAGAGCGCAACAACAAGACGCCCCTGCGGGTCATGATGGTGGGGGAAGTCTACACGGTAATGGAGCCCTCCATCAATATGGATATCGAAAGACGGCTGGGGCACTTGGGGGTCCTGGTGGAGCGTTCTTCCTATTTTAGCACCCATATCCGCAAGGGGTCCCGGCTGGATCGCCGGCTGCTTAAGCAACGGGAGACTTTTCTGGATCTGGCCAAACCGTATCTCGAATATGATGTCGGTGCGGAATGTAATTTTTCGGTGGCCGAAACCATTCAGGCAGCGCAACGCGGATTTGACGGTGTCGTGCATGTGTACCCTTTTTCGTGCATGCCGGAAAGCACTGCCGCTGCCGTACTCGCCGCGGCCGGGCAGGACTGCGGGATTCCGGTCATGCCGATGGTCATCGACCGGCAGGATATGGGGCTGCGCATCGATACCCAGCTGGAGGCGTTTGTGGATGTGATGAAATGGCGCAAATGGGGGCGTATCATTTGAAAATCGGTCTTCCCCGGGAATTGACCCATATGGATTGGGCTCGCCAATTGAAACTGTGTATGGACGAGCTTGCTCCCGGACTCGAGTGGGTGGAAGCGGTGCCGCCCGGAAGAACAGGGAACCTGCTGATCAGCGGGGATGCCTGTTACCCGTTTAAAAAAATGGTGTCCACCGCCGTATCGTTGTCGGCGGTAGTCGATGTTTTATTCATTCCCCGGTTGGTGGGGCGGGATGAATATCTGATGTGCCCCAATTTCCGGGCGCTGCCGGATATGGTGCGGCTCAACATTGAACGTGGCTTCGGCGGGGCGCCGATTCCGGTTGTTAGCGTACTGGTGGAAGATGGCAGCGCGTCCAATCTGCGGATGGCGGCCCGGGAATCGATCCGCCGGTTGGAAAAATACGGCAGGCTTCAAGGCGATGGCCGCCCAAAGGGGAATCGCGCCGGGAGCGACAATGGCGGGTCCGCCGGGAAACCGGCTGTTTTCGATCCGGACAGGACCGTGGCCCTGGTGGGCCACCCATATGTCCTGGCGGACCCGGATTTGAACGGCTCGATTCCAGAGATACTGGAAAGCAGCGGATATGGTACCATCACCCCTTCCGGTTTTCGGTTTGACCGCCTGGATGCCCTGGCAGCCAGGCGGGATTACTTTGCCAAGAAGGTTTACTGGCGGTCGGCCCGGGAAATCGTGGGTGCATTTATTCACCTTCTGGAAACCGTTCACCCGGCCGGGATCATCCAGGTTGTGCCGTTTAACTGCGGCATCGATGCCCTGCTGCGCATCGAACTGATGGACATCTACCGACGGGAGCAGGACCCGCCGCCGTTTATGGCCGTGGTGTGCGATGAACACACCCAGCGGGACCATATTGTAACCAGAATCGAAGCATTTTTGGATATAATCGATGGCATCAAAATCAACTGATATTTATCTGGGGATCGACATCGGTTCGGTGACCGCGAAACTGGTCATGCTGGATGCCGAAACCCTCGACATTGTCGATTCCTTTTATACCCGGACCCATGGCGATCCATTGAAAGCGCTGCGTAGCGGCATCAAACGGCTTGCTGCCAAAACGCCTGCAGCGTCCGTGCTGGCGGCCGGCACCACGGGAAGCGGCCGGCACCTTGCGGCCAAACTTGTGAATACCGATATCGTCAAAAATGAAATCACCACCCATACCCTGGCGGCGGGGAAAATATTGCCCGAAGTGCAAACCATTGTCGAAATCGGGGGGCAGGACTCCAAAATTATTATCGTCCGTGACAAAATGGCCGTTGATTTTGCCATGAATACGGTTTGTGCCGCCGGAACCGGATCTTTCCTGGACCAGCAGGCCGGTCGGCTGGGTATCCAGGTGGAAGACATGGGTGAGTTGGCCCTGTCCTCCGATCAGCCGGCATCCGTTTCCGGAAGGTGCACGGTGTTTGCGGAAACCGACATGGTGCACAAACAGCAGATCGGGGTTCCCCTGAACGATATCGTTGCCGGGCTCTGTCGTTCACTGGTTCGGAACTACCTGGCCTCTGTGGCCCGCGGAAAGGTCATTAAACCGCCGGTTATTTTCCAGGGCGGCGTCGCCGCGAACAAGGGTATTGTAAAGGAATTCGAGCGCCAGACCGGCCATGTGTTTCAGATTTCGCCCTATCTGGGGGTTGAAGGGGCGTATGGCGCGGCTTTACTGGCCGCAATGGCCACAGGTGACCGGCCGGTATTCCAGGGAATGGAGCTGATCGAGAAGGAATTTCGCATCGGCAGCTTCGTTTGCCGCAAGTGCGAAGAGGCCTGTTCGGTGCTGATGCTCTACAAGGACGGAAAACCGGCCTCCTACTGGAACGATCGCTGCGGGGAATATGCCAACAGAATTTAATGATGCCTACATCCATTCATAAAAAGAACCGGTCTGACAACTACGATGCGATTGTTGTCGGCGGCGGCATCGGCGGACTGGTTGCCGGCGGGCTATTGTCTGCCGGGGGTGTCCGGGTGCTTCTGCTGGAAAAGGCATCCAAGGTTGGCGGCTATGTGACCGGGTTTTCCCGTGACGGATATTATTTCGACGCCACCGGTGCTTTTGTGGCAGCCTGCGGAAAGGGTGGAGAGTTTCGTCAAATACTGGCCGCTATCGGTATCGAAGACCGCATCCGTTTTCATTCCATCAAAACCGTATGGAACCTGTTTCCGGACTTCGAACTCAAGCTGGATTACCGCAATCCGCAAACCTATCTGGAGAAAGTCAAACAGGCATTTCCCCAATCCGCAGAAGCCATCAATGCCTATGGAGGACTGACCCGTAGGCTGGGGGCGGAGTTTGTTGCTTTTGAAAAAGCCTCAACGGCAAGAAAACTGCTGCTGCCGTTTTCCTTCCCGACACTTTTCCGGTATGCCCGCAAATCCCACCTTGCCATCCTGAAACGGTTTTTTGGTGACGATCGGAGGATTCATCTGGCTTTGTCCACCCTGCCGACCACCCTGCCGCCCGAGAAATTGTCTTTTGCTTTTGTTGCCGTTTTGTGGGCCAAGGTCCTGGGCTCGGGGGTATACTATCCCGAAGGCGGCATGCTGGCGCTGGCCGACGCCCTGGTGGAAGGGTTCACCCGAAATGGAGGGACGCTGTTGACAGACACCTCCGTAACACAAATCCTCACCGAGGGCCGCAGGGTTTTGGGTGTGGAGCTGGGCGACGGCCGGCGGATTAAGAGCCGCTGGGTTGTTGCCAACGGCAACCCGTTTTCCGCTTCGGAAATACTATCCCCCGGAAAACGGCTCTACGGGCCCATGCATCGTATGGAACAGTATACCCCCTCTCTGTCGGCGATACTGTTTTACATCGGGATTCCGGCCGTAGCGCTTCCGCAGGATTGGCCTTATTTTGTTTCCATCCATACCACCGAAAACCAGACGGCCATGCATAAGGCGGTGGCGGCCGGCGATATGGACAGGGGCATGCATATCGTGGTGACGGCCCCTTCCCTGATCGACGGCCGGATGGCGCCGCAAGGATGTCACAGCCTCAAGGTTCTGGTTCATGCCCCCGGTGTTTCCTGTTTTCAGCAACGGTTTTCCGCCGAAAAAGACTTTCTGGAATTGCAGACCAGGGTTTTTGATAACATCCGGGACCGGACCGGCCTGGATATCGGCGGGAAAGCCTTTTTTGTGAAACGCGCCACACCGATCAGTCTCCAGCAGCGGACTGGCAATGAAGACGGCTGCATGTACGGTCTCGACGCTGCCTGCGGGCAGGTGGGGCCGCAGCGGCCGCCAAACCGCACGGCTATTGACAATCTTTTATGGGTGGGACATTATACCCGCCCCTCCCACGGAATTGTGGGCAGCGCCATGGGGGCGAGCTTTGCGGCAAACGTTATCCTGCAGGAACGGCACCAAAAATGATGAACAAGGTTGTCTGGCACAACAAGCTCTATCTGGCATTGTTCTATATTTTCACAAGGACGACACCCCGGTTCTGGCAGGTCTGGCAAAACCGGCTGATCAGCCCCATCATTTTTTATGTCTGGGCTGGTCTACGCCGGACCGTTCAGCAAAATGTCGCCGGCCTGTTGAACCGCCATCCCTCGGATCCCCTGGTGCGCAGAACAGCCTGCCGTACGGTGGTCAACTACGGCCTCTATCTTATCGATTACACCCAGTTGAACCGCCTGCGCCGACACATGATACCCGAACAGCGTGGCGCTGAACATATGCGCGCCGCGCTTGACGAAGGAAACGGGGTGATCCTGATCACGCCCCACCTGGGCAACTGGGAGCTTGGCGGTGTGGTCTTCGCCATGCGTGATCATCCCATTTACGCGCTGACCCTGATGGACTCGCAGGAAAATGTCCAGGCATTTCGGGATAACATGCGCAGCCACATGGGAATCCATACGGTTCATATCGATCCTGAAAATACCGGCACGATTCTCAAACTGGCCACGCTGCTGCGTCGGAACCAGGTGATTGCCATGCTCGGGGATCGCTGCGAGGGCGGCAAAAAGGTCCCGGTTTCCTTTTTCGGAAAGACGGTCATGTACCCCGCCGGCGCTTCCGCTCTGGCGCTTGCCACAGGAGCCCCCATTATACCGGCGTTCACGGTGCTTCGGGCGGATGGCAGTTACCTGGCCTGGATGGATCCTCCAATTCGGGTAAAAAGGGTGGCCGGCCAGCCGACCATTGCCCTGCTGACCGAGAAAACCCAGGAAATCGCCGGTGCATTTGAGAAAGCCGTTTCCAGATATCCGGATCAATGGTATCATTTTTTTCATTATTGGGAGCGTTATGGCTGTTAAAATCGCATTGATCGACCCGCCCCATAAAATATTCGGTGCCCTCCGACTGTGGATGCCGTCGCCGGCTTTGATGGCTTTGGCGGCCTACCTGGAATCCAGGGGAAGACAAGTGGATGTGATCGACGCCACTGTACTTGACCGCCCCTGGTCGGACCTGGCATCCCGATTCAAAAAAGAGCGCTATG
>CAZKYZ010000179.1:0-7661 GCA_964557055.1 uncultured Desulfobacterales bacterium | reverse complement strand
TTATATTTTTCTTGCAAAAACAGATAATTAATGCAATTTTGCAGCATCCCTTCGGTTGGGGCGCTGTTTTGTAACCGCAGACGTTAATATCAACCTCAAAATTGAACATGAACCCATGATCACACTTACTTCCGTAACCAAAAAATATGGCCCCCTTACTGCTGTTGACAATGTTTCTTTCACTGTCACCCGGGGAAATTATTTTGCCCTGCTGGGTCCCAACGGCGCCGGTAAAACGACGCTTATTCGTCTACTTCTCGGTTTTTCAAAACCTTCAAACGGCAATCTGTCCATCGACGGAAAAGCTGCCGGCACACCGCTGTCAAGAAAAAAAATCGGCTACCTCGCCGAAAATCACAAAATTCCAGCCGGCCTGAAAGGCAAAGAGTACCTCTCTCGGCACGCTGCCTTGATCGGCCTGGGCCGTGCGGCGGCCTGCAAAGAAATTGCCAGGGTTCTGGACATTGTCGGCATGCGCGAAAGTGAGAACAAACGGGCAACGACCTATTCGAAAGGGATGACCCAGCGCATGGGGCTGGCGGCGGCCATACTTGGCGATCCCCGAATTTTGATTCTGGACGAGCCGACTTCCGGGCTTGACCCGATGGGCATCCGCGACTTCAGGGTTATTCTTGAGCAACTCCGACATAACAACGTCACCCTTATCCTGAACTCGCACTTCCTCTCCGAGGTAGAGAAGGTCTGTGACACGGTGGCGATTATGCACCAGGGAAAGATTCTTCAAAAAGGTACCATTGATGCTATCGTCGAGCCCCAGGAACGGCTGGAAGATGTATTTGTGAGAATGATAGAGGGAACCCATGCATAAACTGTTTCAAACGGCTTTATTTACCATCCGGGATCAACTGCGGCACAAAAGCTATTACGTTCTACTGGGGGGATCCATTCTACTGCTATTTCTTTTTCGCGGGTGTTATCATGCGGACTTCAATGTCAACGGGCGGGGAATCGATTCAGCTGCTTTTGCGGGGTATATATCGATTATTGCTTTTCAGATTGTTTGCTACGCCATGTTCCTGCTGACAATTCTGTTGTCCATGAAAATTCTGACACGCGACAAGAATGACGGCGCCATGGTTATGTTTCTTTCCCGCCCGGTGAGCAGATGGCAATATATTCTCGGTCGCATATCGGGGACCTGGTTTCTCAGTACGGTCTTCATGCTGATCCTGCACGGGATTCTCCTCGGAATCACATGGTCGCAAACCGGTAATATCCTGAGCAGCCTTCTGCCCGCATCCCTGCTTTCCGCCGTTAACCTTCTTTGTATTATTACTATGGTTTGTCTGTTTTCGCTGTTCATGCCCGATTTTATCGCAGCCGCCATAAGTTTTGGCTTTATCGCCATCGGTTTTTTTTCCGAAGCCGGCTATCAGATTATTCAAGGCAAATTGTTCCAGGCCATTTCACAGGGGAATATTTCACCCGATTATTCTTTGTGGCGGGTTCTTTACCCGAAAATAAATATGCTCCAGTATTATGCGGGGACGATGATCAGCCAGAGTGATTTTCAAGGAATGGGGTTGGTGCATCCGATTGTGAATGTGCTGGCCTATTTGTTGGTCGCCGGGGCATTGCTGCTGGTAATTTTTCACCGGAAAGAAGTTTAGACCCTTGTTGTAACAAACATGTCGAAGAATAAACAAAACCCTTACATTCACAAAGCGTAGCGGCAGGTTTGCTTTTGTCGGCGTACGCTATCGCGGCGGCTCTTTCAGCTTCCCCGGTCGGATGTCGAGCAGATGTTGCAGGTTTCAATGATCCTGTCATCTACCCAGATGGTCAGGCGTTTTTCGCTGATGGAAAGCATGACCGCATAATCGGTTCCTCCCGACAATGGTCGGCACCGGCTGCGCGGGCAATCGAAATCCAGCTGCTCCAGCGCGTATTTTGTCAGTTCGATTGTCTGGGCCAGCTGTGGATTATCCTTCTGCAACGATCCTTTGATATAACCGGAAATGGATCTCTCATAAAACTTTTTAAGGGCCGTTTCGATACAATAATTTGAAAGATCAAGATGAATTTTCATATAACCATCGTGGGTGTCGCCGTTTCTGATAATTTTAGCATGGAGAACGCCAATGAGCAATCCATTAATATACTCCAATGCCGACATAAAACCCCTTTCCGCAACCAATCGGGCCAGGGCTGTGTTCGATCATTTCCAATTTGAATCCTTTTTCATTATCGTAGGCATGCCAGCGCAGCGGCTATAATTTTCGCCGTTTTAACGGCATTCTCCATGGAGTCCCGGAAGTCTTTCTCCCTGATTTCCAGCTGGATCGACTCTACCTGTTCGTGCCCGTAGCCTGTCTGGCGAAACCACTGGTTGAGCCGTTTGATGTCTCTTCCCCGAAAGAGGCTGCTTTTTTCCCGCGTTACCAGCGTCGTCATTCCCCGAGCCGTCAGGTGGTCCCGAAATTTAGTTGCCGTTTCCGGCCTGGCAGACAAATTGCTCCCGGCATCTCCAGTTTTGGGATCCCCCCCCTGCCCGTAACCGATCAATGCGTGCAGGTCGCAGGATGCCTTTGAAAACAGGTTCCTCGAAAGGTGCTCCTGACCCTGCTTGATGGCCACATCATCCGCTATGCCGTGCACCCAGACAACCACGGTACGGCTGCCGCTTTCCGCAACCTCTCGGATACAATCGATATAGCCGGGAACCTTAGCAGCATTGCCTGTTTTGAACATGTCCAGGATCTTTTTATGGGCCTCTTTGGGGGAATGCCCGAGTGGTTTCAAAAAACGATCGTTGATCAGGGCACAGCAGCCGAGTTCTTTTTGAATTTCCGCTGCAATAATGCCGGTACGCAGATCGTTAAAATACTCACCGTCGACACAGGGGCCATGCGGAGCGGCAACCAGTACATCCGTCGTTCCGCCGATAAAACGAAATCCGTATTGTTGTATTGTCATCAATCCTCCTGAGGATGTATCCATTATCCGCTTTTTACGATGATGGGCACCTGAAATTGTTTCCTGCCCGGAGATACAGATGGAATTTCCTGTTGCCCTTATCGTTCCATTGCCTGGAATTTTTGCATGAACCGCCGATCGATATAGTTCTTGACAGTAAATGCCGTTCGCCCTCCGAAGGTCAACCATTTTTTGCGCAGAATCCCTGTTCCGTCCCCAAGATTCAAAATCAGCAGGTAATCGCCGCCGGGATCGAAATGCTGCAAGGGCCCCCCTTCCAGCCGGGCCATGAGGTTATTCAACAATACAGGATTCTGGCGGACGGCGTATACCCCTACTTTGTCGAGAGGTTTATCCTGAAAATAGATACAGTCTCCTCCACCGAAGATGTCCGGATAAGCGTTGCTTTGCAGGTAGTTGTTGACCAGCAGGCCGCCCTCGGGACCGGTGGGTATCCCTGAATCTCGGAAAATAGGCGCCGGTTTAACCCCCAGCGCCAAAAAGATAAAATCCATTTCCCGGCGGCTTCCATCTTCCAGAACGACGGCCGTGTTATCGATCCGGCAAACGCGATTTTGTTCCAGAATCCGGATGCCCCGATCACCTAAAGATTTCACGGCTCTTTTGCGGACAGCGGGCGGAAACCTTTCCATGAAAGATTTTCCGGCGAAAATGGTGATTGTGGCGGTATTTTTAGCGTGGTCGCCGGTCAATCGCCAGACGTTCCCCGCGATCTCTGCAGACGAAGGCCCGCCTCCGACAATTCCAATGGAAACCGTCCGGTCTGCAAGGAGCATCTCTATTCGTTCCTGTGCTTCCCGCAGTTTTTCGATCGGCTTTACGGCATACACATTTTGTGGATTCCCCCTGATGTCCAGTCCGGGCACCTGGCTGCCGGCATTGAATGAAACCACGTCATAGGGTATTTCTTTCCCGGATGCCGTCTCGATTGTTTTTCCATGAGCATCGACCCGAATCGCACTGTCCAGAATGAAAGCCCCTCCTTTCTTTTCGACAACCATCTGGGTGGCAAACCGAATCTCCTGCGGTGTATATATCTTCCCGAGCATTCCAGGTCCCATGCCGGAGTAATAATGGTGAATGGACGGCCCGATCACCGTCACGGCATGCCCTTTTTCCACAAAACGGTGCAGATTTGCAAGCGTCATCATATGGGCGTGGCCGCCACCGACCAGAACCAGTTTTTTTCCCATGGTTATTTCCTTTCACCAACAGTCGTATACATATAGCCTTTGTTTTCAGAAGTTTAAATCCCATTACTGCTTCGGTCTCAAGTCCCCTGATGCTTACCCTATGCTACGCTTTCTCGGTTTGACTCTTTTCGTCGGTTGGGCTGCCAGGGGATCATGCGGCCAATGGTGCTTGGGATAACGCCCCATCAAATCTTTTTTAACTTCCGGATAGGTATTCTGCCAGAAGCTGGGAAGATCGCAGGTCACTTGCACCGGACGTCCGGCAGGAGAAAGCAGGTGCAGGGTAACCGAAATCCTTCCGTCGGCAATACGGGGGGTTTCCGTCAAACCGAACATCTCCTGGAGGCGAACGGCCAGAACCGGCGATCCACAGTCCGATCCATAGTCTAATGGGATGCGTGACCCGCTGGGCACGGTGATGTGCGAGGGTGCCTGTTCATCGATCTGCTGCCGCTGCTTCCAGGTGAGCAGGGACTGCAATGCCGATTTCAGATCGATTTTTTTCAACAAAGCAAAAGATGAAATGCCGGACAGGAAAGGTTGCAACCAGATTTCCAATGTGTACTCAAGCCCGCTGTCGGTCATATCCGGCAGATCCTCACACCCAGCGCTGCACTTCAGGAATACAATCCGGTCCCGCCAGCGGTTGAGTCCTTTATTCCAGGGCAAAACCCGTAAACCATTTTTCCGAATGGCCCGAATCAATTCCCGGCAGATATCTTCCGCGTCCGGATGACGCAGCAAGTTTTCCCGAATGACAATTTCGCGATAAACAGTTTCCTCTTTGGCAATCACGGAGGCCGTCTTTTTATCCCATGCTACGGTATTTTTCTTTCGGAACAGGTATCCGAAATCTTTTTCGAGATCTATCTCATGGTATGGCGCCGCCAAATAAATCCTGGAATTGCGTGGATCGCCATCTAGGTCGGCAGGCACGATAAAATCCTGGGCGCAAAGCGGATCGGTCTCCAAAAACCGAGCTCCGCCCCCGGAAGCCATCCGAAAACCTCCCTGACCTCCTTTTCTGGCCATAGCAATTCTGTCCGGGTAGGCAAAAGCGAGCAGTCTGCCGGCATGGCAGGCATCTATCTTTTCGTGGCGGATTCCCAGGTTGCGCACAAACCTTCCGGCTGTTTTCCGAATCCGGTCGACAACCCCGCCGTGAACGGACACCTGCCGAACCTGCGGCAGCTTTCCATTTTCGCCGGCGGACAGGATTTCCAGGCGCAGACGGATATCCGCATCGTGAAAGCGGCCGGTAAAAGTGATGAAATCCCGTTCCCCCAGCAATGCCGCCAACCAACAAGCCTGTGAACCAAGACCGATTTTGCGAGCCCGAAGAACCATGTTGGCGAGTCTGGGATGAATGCCGAAATCAGCCATCTCCCTTCCGTGAGGGGTAATCCGTCCGTCGGCATCCAAAGCACCCAGTTCTCTCAGCAGGTGCCCGGCCTGAGAAAAAGCGCCTTCCGGCGGCGGATCGAGCCATTTGAGATCACGGGGGTTCCGGACTCCCCAGGCGGCCAGTTCCAGAGCCACGGATGCGAGATCGGCCTGAAGAATTTCCGGCAACGTAAACGCTCTGCGCATCCGGTGGGATTCTTTTGTCCACAACCGGTAGCAAACACCGGACTGCGTCCGTCCCGCCCGTCCCCGGCGCTGGTCGGCAGAAGCTTTTGACGCCGGCAGGGTCTCCAGACGGCTCATACCGATACCGGGGAAAAACCGCGCGGTGCGCATATACCCGGCATCAACAACAACACGAACACCTTCGATGGTAAGCGATGTTTCTGCAATGGCGGTCGCCAGTACAATCTTTCTTCTGCCCGGCAGTGAAGGATGTATGGCCCTGTCCTGCTGATGCTTGGAAAGATTCCCATAAAGGGGTACAATGTCGATACTACCGTCATCCATTCTGTTCTGCAGCAGGATTTCCGTCCGTCTAATCTCTGCGACCCCGGGTAAAAAAACCAGAATGTCACCCTCCTCTTCGGAAAGCGCTTTCCCGACGGCAGCGGCACAGGCGCGATCAACGGTTCCAAGATCGGTTCCCCGGTTGGAAAACGGGTTATAAACCGTCTCCACCGGCCAGTTTTTGCCGGGGGAAGATACGATGGGAGCATCTCCTATCAGCGCGGATACCGATTCCCCGTCAAGGGTGGCAGACATTATCAGGATGCGCAGGTCACCCCGCAATACTTCTCCGGACTCCAGGCAGAGTGCCAATCCGAGGTCCGTGTTCAGGCTGCGTTCATGAAATTCGTCAAATATGACCAGCCCGACACCTGCCAATGAAGGATCACCCTGGATTCTGCGGGTAAATATACCTTCGGTGAGCACCTCGATTCTTGTCTGCGGACCGATCCTGCGATCCAAGCGGATATGATATCCGACCCGTTTTCCGAGCGGTTCGCCCAGCAGTTCCGACATTCGCTGCGCCGCCGCTCGGGCCGCCAGACGCCTCGGTTCCAGCAGTACGATCTTGCGCCCTTCCAGCCAGGTCTCCTCCATTAGCGCCAAAGGCACACGCGTAGTTTTGCCTGCCCCTGGAGGGGCTTGAAGGACGGCACATCTCTTTTCCCGAAGCGTGCTGCGAATTTGGGGAATGGCAACTTCTATGGGCAGCGGTTTTTGCATGCTTCCTTATATCGCCTTTCCGAAAAACGCCACAAGTAAAAAAGGCGGCCTTTATAGACTGTTTTTAGACAACCATAGGGAAAGCTTGAAAAACCTCCGCATATATGCGAGAAATGGTGAAGGCTGGCTGAAGGGGTTTAGGGGAAAGCGAAAATTTGGATTTGGAAAACGAGCTCCGAACACGTCTTCTGATTTTTACCCTATTGCGAACAGCCGTAGCCTAAACCCTTGCCCTTAAAACCCTTAGCCCGGAACAGCGAATACCATGACCTGCATTGTGCAAAAATACGGCGGCAGCAGTGTCGCCGATGTGGACAAACTGAAGAAAATCGCCACCAAAATCGCCGACGTCAAAAGCCGCGGTATCGATATTGCCGTGGTTGTGTCCGCCATGGGAAAAACCACCGATAAGCTCCTATCCCTGGCCCGTCAAATATCCCCCGACCCGCCGCGACGGGAAATGGACATGCTCCTTTCCACTGGTGAGCGCACGACCATGGCCCTGTTGTCCATGGCCCTGCAGGAACTGGGCGTTGGGGCCGTCTCGCTGACCGGATCCCAGGCCGGTATAATTACCAACCACCGCCACAATGACGCCCAGGTAATCGAAGTCCGCCCTTTTCGGGTTCAGGACGAAATCGCTTGCGGCAAGGTGGTTATCATCGGCGGGTTTCAGGGGGTAAGTTACAAACGCGAAATTACGACTCTGGGGCGCGGCGGCTCCGACACTTCGGCTGTGGCCCTGGCGGCCGCCCTGGAGGCCGACCGTTGTGAAATATATTCCGATGTCGACGGTGTCTACTCTTCTGACCCGTCCGTAGTGTCCGACGCCCGCCACCTTCCGGAAATTTCCTACTCGGTGATGCAGGAAAT
>CAZKYZ010000178.1:0-7663 GCA_964557055.1 uncultured Desulfobacterales bacterium | reverse complement strand
CCGGAAGCTGGAGTTCCAAGTGTCGGACCGGGAATTGATCGAACAGATCGCCAAGCAGGCCAACATCAGCGAAAAAGTCATTACCTATTTCGATGAGCGCTTCCCGGGATATGTCAACCGGACATTTAAGTACCTGTTTGGTGAGAAGGCTTTTATTGACAGCGACTATTCCAGGCACCTGATTATGGCCGTTTTAGCCATTGCCGCTCTGGAATCCACCGTATTTGTTGGGCGAGGGACCCATATGATCCTTCCCCGTGAGCGTGTGCTGGCTGTTCGCTGCATCGGTTCCGATGATTACCGGGCAAAACGAATCGCCGATATTATGCGGATCAGCAGGGACGAGGCCAAAAAGAAATTGAGCAGTATCGACAAGGAGCAGGCGGCATTTTTCAAAAAAGTCTTCGGTAAGAAAAAGGCCTCCCCCTATGAATTCGATATGGTGGTGAACCTGGATTATTTTGCCAATCCCGGAGAGGTGGCCGACATCGTCACATTGGCATTCAATAAGAAATTCAAAGCCACTGTTTGAGCGTCCTCCGCAGGCGCACCCTTAAACCATGAGGAAAAGAGGAGGGTCTTTTTATCTTTTCGGAAGAACATCGATATTATCGTAACAAATGGTACCCCGTCAGGCGCTGCTTTCGGAAGTAACCCGACAAGCCGGGATTGTCGATCTTGCCGTATTATTTACTTTTCTTTTCCCGCTTTTCCTGTTTCTTCTCTTTAGCTGTTTTTAGGGGCTTTTTCTTATCGGTTTTTTTCGTATCTCTCGCCTTCGACATATGGTTTACCTCCGGATAAATTACATAAAAGAAAATCGTGATAGTTTCCAATTATTATATGTATATGTACCTGAAAATGCAACATTAAAGATGAACAATCGATAGAGAACCAGAGATTCTTATTTTCAATATGAGTTGTCGAAAAATAATTTGCGCTGAATTGAATCATTATTTCAGACGAGTAGATGATCTTCGGAACGCAAATATAACCCTATCGTTACGGATAATTCAGGCTGAAAGGTGCTAATAAAGCAAATCTCACGGGTTCCAGTCGGCAAAACAAATCCGGTTGTTTTCAGCCAATTCCATACAGACCCAATGCATAATCCTGCGATGAGCCCTGCAGCAGCACTCGATTACCGTTAATAAACCCCTTGACATCCGACCCTTCCGGTCTCTAATCTCTGCAACGGTTCATTTTTTAATCCAAGACATTTAACAGCATTCAAGAATACGGAGGTACGATTTGGGACTTTTGGTCATTGACGAAACAAGGTGTAAACAGGATGGTCTGTGTGTGGCGGATTGCCCTACGGCCGTTATCCGGCTTAAAGACAAGGACAGCTACCCGGAAATCGTGCCGGGCGGCGATCAAATGTGCCTGCGATGCGGCCACTGCGTGGCCGCATGCCCACACGGCGCCCTGAGCCATGCCGAAGTGCCGCTGGCGGAATGCCCGCCCATCCGCAAGGAAGCGTCCATCACCCATGAACAGGCAGTCCAATTCCTTCGTTCCCGGCGTTCCATACGGCGTTTCAAGGACAATCTGATCGAGAAAGAAAAATTTCAGAAGCTGATCGAAATTGCCCGTTATGCGCCCACCGGCAGCAACCTCCAGCTTTTGGAATGGATTGTCATCAACGATCGGGAGCAGATTCACGATATCGCGGAAAAGGCGGTCGGATGGATGCGGCTGGTGCTGGAAAAAGATCCCCAGCCGGCCAACGCGCCGTACCTGCCCATGCTCGTCGCCGCATGGGATATGGGGATGGATACTGTTTTACGCGGCGCACCGGGTCTGATCATCGCTTCTGCCCCGAAAGAGGTGAACAACGGCATGGTGGACCTCACCCTGGCCCTGTCCTACCTGGAGCTGGCGGCGCCGGGCCTGGGGCTCGGTACCTGCTGGGCGGGGCTGCTCCAGGGGGCGCTGCTTTCACACAAGCCTTTAAAGCAGGTTGTGGGAATCCCGGAAAACCACCCACACCATAACCCCATGATGAACGGCAATCCCAAAGTCAGGTACTACCGGCTGCCGGAGAGGAAAAAACCCAAAATTACGTGGAAATAACGGAAAAAGAAAAGGTTCTAAAGCCCCTCTGCGAAAGAACCGGGAGAACCGAAGTGGAACTTGTGCGAACAAAAATAAAACAGGCGATCGGGATACTCGAAGAACTGGGCATTGACATGTGGTTGACCCTGTGCCGGGAATCCGACACGGTGCCGGATCCAGCTGTCGATCTCATTGTGGGACAAAAAGTAATATGGACAACGGCATACTTTATTTCAGTAACAGGAAAAACAACGGTGCTTGCCGGCGAGGCGGATGCCGCCGACTATGAGCGGACCGGGTTGTATGATCAGGTGGTGGTATATGGAGAAGATGTGGGCTCGGCGCTGGTTGACATTATTAAATCGCATGAACCGGAAAAGATCGCCGTCAATTACTCCAGAAACAGCATTACGGCAGATGGGCTGTCCCACGGGCTCTATTTGTCTCTCATGGACTGGCTTGAGAACACGCCTTACTGCCAGCGGCTGGTGTCTGCGGAAGGACTCATTGCCAGGCTACGGGGCCGCAAAACAGGCCCGGAACTGGATAGGATCAAAAAGGCGGCGGAACTGGCAAACCAGTGCTGGGATGCATCCATCCGGATGGTCAGAACCGGTATGAGCGAGATCGAAATCGGGCGGATCATCGACGGGAATATCTGCAAAGAGGGGCATCGGCCCTCCTTTGAAACCATCGTGAACGCCGGGGCGAAAACCAGGCCCGGCCACGGTTCACCCACATCGGCCCTCCTGGAGAAGGGCGACCTGCTGCATGTGGATTTCGGTGTGTTATATGAGAATTTCTGTTCCGACATCCAGCGGGTGGCCTACTTTAAAAAAGATCATGAGAGCGGCCCTCCGGAAGATCTCATCAAAGCGTTTTTGAAAATCAAGACGATTATCGATGAGACCGCCAAAAGATACAAACCAGGCGAACGCGGGCATGAAATCGATGCCCTTGCGCGCAGGATGCTGGCTGATGACGGCTATCCTGAATATCCCCACGCACTTGGCCATCAAATCGGGCGTGCCGTACATGACGGCGCCGCAATTGTCGGGCCTTTATGGAAACGCTACGGCGAATTACCCCTTATTCCGCTGGAGACGGGAAACACCTTTACGGTTGAACTGGGAATTGATGTGGCGGGCATCGGCGCCATGAGTCTGGAAGAAGATCTTGTGGTGACGGCGGCGGGCGCTGAATTCTTATGTCCACGGCAGACAGAGCTTGTTGTGTTTGGATAAGGGATGAGGCCTTGTCCCGTTTTGATCCATCGAAAGATTTTGATACGATTGTTTCATCTCAAAGGGAAAATTGGAGCAAGTGGGTTACGGGAAAAATTGATGCCCGGGATTTTCGAAATCGCGCTTTAAAATTGAATAGGACAGGCGAAATTGAGATTGACCTGTCGGAAATGAAAAAACATGTCAGCATGGATTAAAAAACGACTGGTTGAACTCAGGCAGGAATTGGTCGGTTTACGGAGAGATTTTCATCAGTATCCGGAAATTGGATTTGAAGAATTTCGAACCCGACAAAAAATAAAGGATTATCTGGAAACGCTTGGGATTAAAACCAGAGAAATCGCAAAAACCGGTATTGTGGGCCATTTTGAAGGAGGGCAAGAAGGGCGTACGATTTTGCTGAGAGCGGATATAGATGCACTCCCTGTTCAGGAAGAGACCGCGCTACCTTTCCGATCTGTCTATGATGGTCTCATGCATGCCTGCGGCCATGACGGGCATATTGCCATGCTGTTGATTGCCGCCAAAGTCCTTATGGACATGAAAGCAGATATTTCCGGAAATATAAAATTTGCCTTCCAGCCCAACGAGGAAGATGCCGGTGCCTGGCTGATGATTGAAGAAGGTGTCATGGAAAACCCCAGGGTGGATGCAGCCTTTGGGTGCCATCTCTGGTCTCTGACGGATACAGGCACAATTGATATTCAGGCGGGCCCCGTGATGGCTGCCAGTCACTATTTCTACCTGACAGTCACGGGAAAGGGCGGTCATGCTGGCTTCGTGCAAGACTCCATCGATCCCATCTTTGTGGCTTCCAGTATTATCCAGGCCGCACAGGCCATCCAAACAAGAGAAATTGACGCGCTCCACCCGGTAGTCATCATGTTCACCAAAATTATGGCAGGTGCCAACTGCACCATTGTGCCGGAACAGGTAAAGCTTGAGGGATCCATTCGATTTCTGAACGAGGGCGGAGAGGAGATTCGAAACCGGTTTGAACGCATCGTCAAGAGTACCTGCGAAGCCCATAGAGCCGCATATAAACTTGAATTTAAAATTGGGAACCACCTGCTGTCCAATGATGAAAAAATGACCGCAATTGTCCAGCATGCGGCTGAAAAGGTCCTGGAAGATAAAAGCCGTGTCACCAGCAGGCAAAGGACAATGGCGGGAGAGGATTTTTCCGAATACGCGATAATGGCTCCGGCGGCATTTGCATTTGTCGGAACCAAAAACCGGACAAAGGGGTCCCACTTTCCGCACCACCACCCCAAATTTGATATTGATGAAGATTCTCTGTCCCTGGGTGCGGAGTTATATATCAGGACAGCGTTGGAATATTTGAATGCATCCAGTTGACCTTTTTATCTCTGGCCTGAGATTTTGGTTCATTCTGCCATGGGAAACAGTTTGATGGTAATCATTAAGGAGATGTGGAATTGAAAAAAATAGACATTCCGGGAATGGGAACGCTCTCCGTCTGGGCCGGCGAGGAAACCTACCTGATGCAGAACGCGACCCAGGTTCCGGTGGTTCACAGTGTTTCCTTCGGGTATAAGGATGTGGATGAATGGATAGCAGTAGCCACGGGTACAAAAAAGGGGCATATTTACGGGCGCAACACCAACCCTACCGTGGCGGTTTTTGAGGATAAGGTTCGTCAGCTCGAGAGTGCTGAAGCCGCCACAAGCGCCTCAACCGGAATGGGGATTATCAGCAGCGCCCTTTTTGCGTTTCTTTCCCCCGGAGACAGGGTTGTATCCGTTAAAGATACCTATGGCGGAACCAACAAAATTTTCACCGAATTTTTACCAAAAATCCATATTGACGTTCAACTCTGTGACACAACGGATCACGAGTCGATAGAGACGGAGATCGCGAAGGGGTGTAAGATCCTCTACCTGGAGAGCCCGACGAACCCGACCATTAAAATTATCGACCTGGTTCGCCTTGCAAATGCCGGTAAAAAGGCAGGCGCGATTGTGATGGTGGACAATACTTTTGCGACACCGATCAATCAGAATCCGCTGCACCTGGGGGCCGACCTTGTGCTGCACAGCGCCACAAAGTTTTTGGGAGGCCATGCGGACGCTTTGGGCGGGGTTATATGCGGGAGTAAGGAATTGATTGAACAAATATACCACTACAGGGAGATCAATGGTGCTACCCTGGACCCCATGTCCGCGTATCTGCTTCTGCGGGGGATGAAAACATTGAATCTCCGCATTACCCATCAAAATAAAAGCGCACTCAAGATAGCCCGATTTCTGGAATCGCACCCGGGCATTGAGAGGGTTTTTTACCCTGGACTGGCATCCAATGAAGGGCACCAGATCGCGAAATCGCAGATGAAGGGCTTTGGCGGCGTTCTCAGTTTCATGCTGAAGGAAAATACGTTTGATGCGGTGCGCCGTTTGCTTCCCCACCTCAGATACAGCCATGCCGCTGCAAATTTAGGCGCCGTGGAGACGATTGTCGGCCCCCCCGCAACAACAAGCCACGTGGAATGCACCCGGAAAGAGAGAAAGGCCATGGGAATTCCGGAAAGCCTGGTGCGATATTCCACCGGTATCGAAGATACGGAAGATCTGATAAGGGATCTTGAAGATGCGCTGAAACATGTATAGAAGTCATCTGCCAAGTTGGAAGAAAAACTGCAGGAGATTCAGGTATTCGGGATTGATGCCCGTCTCAGCCTTTTGCCCGGCTCATGAACTTGCCGGTTTCGGTGTTGACTTTTATCGTCACACCGGAGGGAATGTATTCCGGGACCATGACCGTGCAGCCGTTTGTGAGTACCGCCGGTTTGGTCCGGTTGGTCACGGAAGCCCCTTTGATGGCCGGGGCCGTTTCCGCGATTTCAAACTCCATGGTCGCGGGCAGTTCGATTGCGATGATGGTTCCGTTCAAGAGCAGGGCTGTTATGCCTTCCAACCCTTCCGTAAGCCACTGCAGCTGTTCCGTCAAACTAGCTTCGGAGAGCGTATACTGCTCATAGTTTTCCGTATCCATGAACGTGTAAAGGTTCTGTTCACGATATAAGAAACTGACGGGTCGTCGATCCAGTTCCATCTCTTCCAGATAATCGTTTCCTTTAAAGGACTGGTCGAGTTTCTGGCTGGAGGCGATTCCATACATGCGCACCTTGTAAAGGGTGTTGGCCCCCCGGGCGGAAGGCGTGTGAACATCTATCTGGGTTACCCGATATGGATGGTCATTTATACGGACAATATTACCTTTTTTAAGGTTAGAGACTTTTGGCACGTTTTCTCCTTTATGGACAGGTGTCGATTGGGTAATTAATTCGGCATGTGCATATCCTGTTGAACGTTGTTTGTCAAACCGGTATGGATTTGTCGGCAATTACCGTGGAATGCCAAAAAGGGCCGGGGAAACAAAAACCGACACGGCCCGTTTTCGTCCTTCACAACAGGGTTTATCGTGGGCAAAGAGTTGGACATGGTAATGGTTATAAAATAAGTGCAGTTTTTAAAATAAAAAGAGAAAGGTTTAAATCCGCCGGAACCTGGGATATATGAACCATATGAAAAAGTCCACCAAAAGCCGGTTGACAGAAAAACAACTATCCGTTTTTCCGGGAAACACTCTTTTTGATAAGATTGGCAGAGCAGTGTGCCGCGCCGGCACGTTGCCCGGCAAGGAACTGTTTGAAGCATGGGAAGTGGCACGGCGGGTTCGCAGGCAATACCGGGGCGGCAGAATTGTGGATCTGGCATGCGGCCATGGCCTGTTGGCCCATATCATGCTGTTGCTGGACGACAGTTCCCCGGAAGCCCTGGCGGTTGACCCCGATTTTACGGAGAATGCCAAGCGGTTGTCCCGGATCATTGTTGATAGATGGCCAAGGCTGAAAGAGCGCATCCATTATGTAAAATCCCGTGTGGAAATGATCGAACTGCACCCGGATGACATTGCGGTTTCCGTGCACGCTTGCGGGCAGCTCACCGATACGATAATTGCTGCCGCGGTAAGTGCCGGCGCAAGGCTGGCGGTACTTCCCTGCTGTCACGATACGAAAATATGCGACCAGGGCGGGCTCGAGGGGTGGCTGGATGGTCCCCTCGCAATCGATGTAACCCGGGCGGCAAAGTTACGGGCAAGCGGGTATGCCATTTTTACCCGGACCATACCGGAAGAGATAACGCCTAAAAACAGGCTGTTGATGGCGCATCCGGATGTAACCGGAAACGGATACAACGGATGAATCAAACAAGCGGAGCAATTCCTCCTATCGAATATCCATTTATCCTAAGAACGGCGCTTCTTCCGCTTTGGAGCGGATACCAAACGGCTATTAAAATTTCAAGACGGATAGAAAAAAACTATCCGCAAAGAAGATG
>CAZKYZ010000177.1:0-7692 GCA_964557055.1 uncultured Desulfobacterales bacterium | reverse complement strand
ATGGAAGGCAAATCCTCTGAACGCTTTAAAATCGGTAACGATGATTCTGTTTCCAAGACGGAAACAATTACGGTAGCAGATACAAAGGTAAGACGGCTTGACAGGCGCATCACCCTGCTGGCGGTACTATTGCCGATTCTCGTGGCCGCTCTTTTGTTTCTGGGCTACCTGGACATTCTAAAAAGAGTGGGCACCCTTGAAAACGCCGGAAAAACAGAAGTTCGGACCCTGTCCAAGGACCTTGACACGAGACTATCGGACCTGTCGACCCAAAATGCCACTACACAGGATACACTGCAAAAGAAAATTGAGAAAATTGAAAAATCCATAGCCACCCTTCAGGAAAGTATACGCAAAAGCGATAGCAGTTTGGCCTCCCTGAACAAGGCAAAAACGGACAAAAAGGAGTTGAAAACCGCTCTGGCCGGAACGCAACAGGAAATTCAGCGGATTAAGGCCGAGTTGATAAAAACAAACGAGGACCTGCAAAAAAATATGGCGAACCTTACCGGCACCCTACAAATCAGCATCGACCGGTTTTCCGAAGATATCAAAATCGTGGAAGCAGGCCTTGCTGTAGATATGGCTACAAAAATCAACAGGGAAACGCTGCAGCTTGAATTTTTCAAGGAACAGAAGAAAAATCAGCTGCGCATCAATTCCATCGAAGAAAAATGGCGCGAAAAATTTATTTTTCTCGAGGAAAAAATCAATGAAATGGAAAAAGCCTCCCCGGGCAGTCAATCACCCGGCACCATTTCCGAGCAGGAGATTCAATAGTCCAAAAGGATTTAAGTCCCGCAGGACACTCAAAATTCGTTGTTCACCAGACGACATGGATGTGGAGAAAAGCCGTAACCAATGGACCAGCAAAACCTCAAAAAGCTACTGGCCGCCGTCTCCAGCGGAAGCCTTTCCGTGGAAGAGGCTTCCGAACGATTGAGCCGGATGCCTTTTGAAGACATCGACTATGCCCACATCGATCATCATCGCTCCCTTCGAAAAGGATTTCCCGAGGTTATATTCGGAGAAGGCAAGACTGCGGATCAGATCATCGGAATCCTGCATAAGATGCTGGATCAGGAAGCCGTGGTTCTCGCAACAAGGGTTGACCCGCAAAAAGCGGACCGGGTCGTCCGAAAGGTGAGCACCGCCGTCTATCATTCAGATGCACGTATGATTGTTTGCCGCCGGGAGGCCCCGGTCCCGAGCGGGAGGGGTAAAATTTTGATAATTTCTGCAGGCACCTCCGATATCCCCGTGGCACGTGAAGCTTTTCTGACAGCCGAATCCATGGGAAATATTGTCGAAACCGTCTTCGACGTAGGGGTCGCCGGCATACATCGGCTCCTGGATCACGGCAGCCAAATTTCGGATGCACACGTTCTCATCGTAGTGGCGGGAATGGAAGGCGCCCTGCCCAGTGTTGTCGCCGGCATGGTAAGCCGTCCTGTAATCGCCGTACCGACCAGTGTGGGCTATGGTGTCAGTTTCGGAGGCCTGACCGCCCTCTTTGCCATGTTAAACAGCTGCAGTTCCAATGTTGCCGTGGTTAACATCGACAACGGGTTCGGCGCCGGTTATATGGCCGCCATGATCAATCGAAGCTGACAGACCCCTAAAAGAATTTTTCCTGTTTGTAATCACTCCGTAAATCCGGGGGGAAGATCGGAAAAAACGGATTGTTTCCCTCCCGAGTCTTTTGACAGAAAAGCTCGTTTGGCTATTTGAATTCGGAGCCCCACGGTCTTTCCCGATTCAACATAAGAACCCCGGTCAAGCCGTGCGGCCAGCATCGGCTCCACCTGTATCGCCGGATTTGCTCGCACCGGACAGAAATGTTCGCAAAACCCGCATCCGGTGCATTTAAATTCATCCACAAAAGGAACCGCCATTTGGATTCCTTCCACCCTGCTAAAGGAGATGGCATCGTAGGGGCAGACTTCGTCACAAATCAAACATTTTCGGTTGAGTTCCCAGGCAAGGCATTTGTCGCGGATAACCCGGGCGGAACCGACTTTGGCCCACATTTTCTCAGCCTTGGAAAGCGACCGGATGGCTCCGGTCGGACATACCTGCCCGCAAATATTGCAGTCCGGTTCGCACGGCCCCCGGAGGGGCGTTATTCGTGGGCTGAAAAACGGCGCCAATCCTTCGGAAATACCCAGCGGCTGCAGCGTATTGGTGGGGCATGCTTTCATGCAGGTCCCGCAGCGGATACAGAGAGATAAAAACCTCGCTTCGGAAACAGCACCGGGAGGGCGAATCTGTCCGGTACCTGGATTATCATTCCTTTCCCCACGCCCGTAAACATTGGTCAAGTCGGTGATGCTAATTCCGGCCGTGCAGATCCCTCCCAGACCAGCAAAGATCAGTTTCCGGCGGCCTGTTGAAAAAGTGGCTGATGTTGCTACCGTTAGCGCAGGAATGATTTTTCGGAATGAAAATCGAATGGCAGCCGCAGGGCAATTCCGGGAACATTTTTGACAGACGATACAGGCGTTGTGGTCAGTTTGCAGGGGGTCCTCCGGAATCGCCGCCATGGGACATTTTTGTCGACATGCTCCGCATTGAATGCATTTTTCGTTAACCCGTCGCCGCCAAACCGGCTTTATGGCCAGCAGGGAAAAAATTGCCCCGGAGGGACAAAGATAACGGCACCAGAAACGCGGAGTCAGAAGCCCGCATAAAAATATGGCCGCCAGATAAAAAACCGTGAACCATTGCAGAGAATAACGAGGAACCGGAATTTTCGCATACGAAAACTGTTCCAGACCGATCGTATCCAACGATGGTCGAATCAGGGTCAGCCCGGTATCCGCCAGCAGACAGATAATGGGGTATAAAACCATGCCGTAAAAACGGGTAATCAGGGAAAGCGGAGATACGGCAAACAGAAGTGAGAGGCCGCACACCGACGCCCCTGTTATAAAACTGAGAATTAACCAACGCGCCGGCCGGAGAGATTCATGTGGTTTGAACCGGTTTTCCCTCCCCGCTTGTATGCGCACCCCTCCGGATCGGAGCAGCGCGTCGGTGCTATCCAGGGTTATCCCCAGCGGACAGATCCATCCGCAAAAAAAACGCCCCAAAATTACGGTCAGGAAACAGAGAAGGACGAATACCAGCCAGAAAGACAGCCACGATCGTGAGGCAATACTCCCCACCGAAAAAATCAGCGGATCCATCTGCAGATAAACGTCCGCAGTCAGGAATGAATGCAGCGGGTAAGTCGTCAACACCAGCAGGATAACAAAGAACAGCAGGTTGAACGTCTGGGCAATTTTGCGGGGTGTCATGATAGATCGATTTTTTTGACCAACAGGTTTTCGATATCCATTCTTCCGATCCCCATCTCGTGGGCCAGTAAAATATGCCTTACCTGGCGGGGTTTCATCCGGCGACCATACCATTCAAACATGCTGACGGTCTGCGCATCGGCGGCCACCATATCGCGGGAGGCAATAACGGTATCTGTTTTCAAGACTTTCCCGGGGCCCCGGGGGCCATTGGTGGATAATACCCTGGTGGCATCCACCAGCACCAGCTTGGGACGTAAAAAATTCGCCAGATTGACAATAGCGTCATCCAATCCGACCTGGTGCATGGTCATCCGATCATGTACCAGCCCCATCATGCCCTTCATGGAAAGGCTAACGCCGGTTTGGCCGTGTGATTTTGCCGTCGGTACGGCAATGATCACATCGGCATCAAGAACATCTTTCATAATGTTACTGTTTGTGTAAATCGCCCCCTGGCCACCGATGTTCACCTGCCGGAAAAAATCTCCGTCGGAAACGGCATGAACAATGCCTTCTTTAATTTTTTCGCACGTTTCGCGGATGTCGCTGATACAGGCATCCGGATTTCCCAGGGTATTATCCAACACGCGAATTCTGGCGGCGCCAGCTTCGAGACACAGGGCTACCACTTCTCGAACGATTTCGGGGGTCGTATTGGCCCCCAGTCGGGTACCTCCGGGAAAGCTCATGTTGGGTTTGACAATCACTTTATCGCCCGGTTTCACCACTGTTGCCATCCCGCCCAACAGTTCCACAGCCGCTCGTACTGCCGCTGCCGGGCGACCAACGACAATCCCGATGTCCGCAGTCCCCGACGCAATCGCCGGCCGCGGAACAGCAAGGCCCGACAGGCCAAGGGTCACCCATGTGGCGTACTGCATCTGCCGTTTGAGAAACTCCCGGCGGGATAAGCGCCGGGCGGCACTGTTTTCTCGTGGACGCATTGGATCAATGTTTTTTTGAACCGGTCTCATCTATCACCTCCGGATACGGGAAACGGCCGCATTCAATCCGGCCTTCCGAATAAACAACCATATATTATCATATGACTGTGTTTCGAAGCAAACCATCGATTCTCCGCCGGTTACCATTTTTCTCGAATACATGCCGGTTGATCTTTTTGCCGCCTTTTAGTAATTTAATTTTAAACCGTGAACGTAACCCACAAAAAATGAATTATTTAAAAAACATAAAACCGAATGCGATCCTGCAACCGTTTGATATCCGGCATACGGAAGCGTTGATTTCCTGGGCAGCGTCCCCGAAAGACCTGCTGTTCTGGGCAGGCCCGCAATTTCGTCATCCCTTGGAATCGAATTTTTTGCGTGAACATATCCGCCAGGCAACCATAAACCCGTTTCAACTTATCGAAAGGACCACAAAAAAATTTATGGGTTACGGAGAAATCTGTTCCCCCCGTGACCACCATTGCCTGCTGTGCCGCCTGACGATCGCTCCAGCACTCCGGGGGATTGGCTTCGGCCGGGAACTGGTGGATCAAATGGTCACTGCATGCTTTTCCGTCTACGGATGCACAAGTATATCACTGAACGTATTTGATCTTAATCTTGCGGCCATCGCCTGCTATGAATCTGCCGGTTTCCGGGGCATATTTCATATGCAGAACTACGCCGAGCTAAACGGTATACCCCTAAACTTGTTAAGGATGTTGTATGAAAGAAACGAATGAGCATTTCAGTCGAATCCTATCGGCACAGCAAATCCTTGCCGGTGTCGCCAACCGGACTCCGGTGATGGTGTCCCGGACGCTGAACAATATGTTGGGCGCCCATGTATTTTTCAAGTGTGAAAACTTTCAGCGTGTTGGAGCCTTTAAATTTCGAGGCGCTTACCACGCCATCTCACGCCTTTCCGCTGCGGAGAAAAAAAGGGGCGTTATCACATACTCTTCCGGCAATCATGCCCAGGCGGTCGCCCTGGTGGGCCGTCTGCTGGGTGTTCCAACAACGGTGGTCATGCCGGCCGACGCCCCTACCATAAAAACAGCCGCCACAAAAACCTACGGTGCGGTCGTTGTGCCGTACGATTCAAATCGGGAGGACCGTCTTGAAATCGCCGAAGCCATTCAAGCCCGTCATGGGTATACAATGATTCCGCCATTTAACCACTGGGATGTGATCGCCGGACAGGGAACCGCTGCCCTGGAGCTTTTTGAGGAGAGAAAACGGCTGGATATGCTCCTGATGCCTTGCGGCGGCGGCGGACTGCTCTCCGGATCCGCCGTTGCCGCCAGGAGCGTTGACCCGTCCTGCAGGGTCATCGGTATTGAACCGGAGCTGGCCGACGATGCCTGCCGATCTTTCGGCACCCGAACCCTGCAGCGCTGCGACAACCCCCAAACCATCGCAGACGGGGTCCGTACGCCGTCTTTGGGAACGATAACTTTTCCACTGATCCTGGATTATGTTTCCGAAATGGGAACGGTATCGGAATCTTTCATCAAGGAAGCCGTCCGTTTCCTGTTTTACCGGATGAAGCTTGTTGTCGAACCTACCGGTGCCCTGGGACTAGCCGCACTACTGCAAAAAACAGTACTTCCGCAAGGAGAAATCGGTGTTATACTGAGCGGCGGGAATATTGATTCCGCCACTTTGAAGCGGATCCTGAAATAAACGACTTAAACAAAGATCAAAAAGGATGCTTGAATTCGAGCGATAGCAAGGAGACTACCTGCCATGTCAAAAGCAATACGAATCTACGAAACCGGCGGACCGGAAGTCCTGAAGTGGGAAGAACACAATCCCGGTTCTCCCGGCAAGGGTGAAGTGCTCATTCAGCACGAAGCCATCGGCCTTAATTTTATCGATGTCTATCATCGAACCGGGCTCTATCCACTGCCATCCCTGCCAGCTGTTCCCGGTATGGAAGGCGCCGGCCGGGTCCTGATGGTCGGTGCGGGCGTCAGCGAATTCAGCCAAGGAGACAGAGTCGCCTATGCAGGCGTTCCCCCGGGTGCTTATGCTGAAACCCGACTGATTCCAGCTCACCGGCTAGTGCCTCTTCCAGAGGGTCTTTCCGCTGAACAGGCTGCAGCCATGATGCTTCAGGGGATGACAGCCCGCTATCTGCTGGTGGGATGCTATCCTGTAAAAGCCGGGGATACAATACTGATTCATGCAGCCGCCGGCGGCGTAGGCTCGATTGCCTGCCAGTGGGCCGCCCACCTGGGTGCAACGGTAATCGGTACAGTCGGTTCCCCCGAAAAAGCCGAAATCGCTCGCTCCAATGGTTGTACCCATCCCATTTTATATACCGGCAACGATTGGGTCAAACAGGTAATGGAAATAACCGCAGGAAACGGCGTTGATGTTGTATATGATTCGGTGGGAAAAACGACTTTCATGCTATCTCTTGATTGTCTGCGCCCTTTGGGAACAATGGTCACCTTCGGACAGGCTTCCGGGGCCGTTGCGCCTTTTGAACCGGGAATCCTGGCCGCCAAAGGTTCTCTGTTCCTGACCAGGCCCAGCCTGATGACCTATACCCAAAAACGAAATGATCTGCTTGCCCATGCACAGGATCTGTTTCGCCTGGTATTGTCAGGAGCAATCAGGGTCAACATTCACCAGCGCTATCCCCTACCTGAGGCTGCCAGGGCACACCAGGACCTTGAATCCCGCCGAACAAGCGGATCCAGCATACTGATTCCCGGATAGCCGCTGGTTACAGCAAAAAGGCACCGTACTCCCGTCCTCCGAGGGTATGCCGAAATCTGGCGGATGTAGGGACTTATTACCGACGAGATCGATTCATGACGACCTATATTGCTTTTGTTCTGCGTTTTCGCTGGTTGGTACTAACCGTGTTTGCAATTCTGACCATCCTGTTCGCCGCTTATTTTTCAAAGGCCACCATCCAGTCCAGCCCCAGCGAACTGTTTTTCGGCGACAGTCCTCAATATCTGCATTATCTCGACAGAGCATCCGTGTTTGGCGGCGACATGATCGTCGTTATTGCTGTTCAGGATCACAACCTTCTTTCCGAAAAGAGCCTGGCGCGATTGGAAAACGTGGTGGCAGCCATTGAGAATACGCCTGAAGTGACCCGGGTGGAAAGTCTGATCAGTGCGCAGCACATCGAAGGCGTGGGAGATGAGCTCGCCATCGACGGATACGTCGAGCTGTTTCGAAAATCTCCCGAACGGAAAAACGAACTGCTGGAAGTGCTGGCATCGGATCCGCTTACCCGGGACATGCTGATCACCCGGGACGGCCGCAATACCGCGATTGTGATAGAATTCGTCCCCGTTGACTCATCTGCTGAAGCGACACCGCAAGCTGTGGGTGCAATAATCGAAATCTTCCAAAAGGAAGGATTTCATCCGGACAGGCTATATCGGGGCGGCCTGATCGCCGTCCTGGCCGAAGTG